>JBBSJX010000229.1:0-6708 GCA_038256825.1 Chitinophagales bacterium | reverse complement strand
TTTTATAGCAACTTTTTTCACACCATTTTCTCTACAATATTTCTCCTGCATTTTTTGGCTTTAAATCCTTACCTGGTCAGTTTTCTATCGCATTTTATCCTTACTTAAGTTTACGCCAATGCTATTCATCGGGATACCGTTTCTTTTCAAAGCGGCTTTTCTTATGCACTTTTCATTCATCAATCGTTTTAGCAGGGGGAATTTGAAATGCACCCGTATGAAACCCCAAATGAATAATCATTTAAAGTGTTGGGCATTTTATTTTATTAACTTTTGTAAGCAAGCATTATTGCTAAAATTATAAGCCTGTAATGTTTTTAAAAAAGATACTTTGTGGGTAGTATCCCTTCACCTTTATAATTTAAATATGACAGTAAACCAGGAAATTATTTTTGAAGCAAGTCTTCAAAAAGTATCGGAAGCATTAACATCAGGCCAGCAGTTTGCAGCTTTTTCAGGTGCACCTGCCGAAATATCTGTAAAAGTTGGAGGGCCGTTTTCGTGCTTTGGCGGTATGATAACTGGAATTAATATTGAAATTGAACCCTCCCGCCTGGTACAGGCATGGCGTGTAGCTAACTGGAAACCGGGAGAATTCTCCATTGTAAGAATGGAATTTGAAAGTATCACTCCAAATCAAACCAGGCTCATCCTCTCCCATTCCGGTTTTCCTGAAGAACAATTACCACACCTTCAATCTGGTTGGGCAGTAAAATACTGGAACCCCTTAAAAACTTATCTTGAAACCCAAACTGCTTAAATAAAACCATTTCATTAAATACCCTGTATGCTTAAAAGGTCTTTCTTGTTTCTTACGCTTTCAATTTCTTTATCTTCTGTAATGGCTCAATTCACAACTACTAATTATCGTATTTATTCAGTCAAGCATGCAAAAGAAGTTTCTTTAAACATTATCGCTGATGAAATGGAAAATTATGACGTGTTGTTTTTTGGAGAGGAACACAATGATAGTGTAACCCACCAACTTCAAAAAAGCATGTTTGAGCTTTTGTATGCAAAATATGGAAACAACCTTGCGCTGTCCATGGAGATGTTTGACCGCGATGTTCAAGTGGTAATGAATGAATATCTCGGGGGCTACATAAGGGAGAAAAATTTTATTAAAGATGCCAGGGCCTGGAATAATTATGCAGATTACAAACCGATGGTTGAGTTTGCCAAAGCAAACCAGTTACAGGTTATTTGTGCCAATGCACCTACCCGTTATACAAACCTGGCTGGACGAAAAGGCCAGGCGGCATTAATGGATTTAACCAGGGAAGCAAAAAAGGCGATAGCACCCTTACCCTATGCAAAGGCTTCGGGAAAGTATTTTGATAAGTTAATGAGCTTTACGGAGCACACTACAACCGCTGCTACCGACACCAATCAACCTAAAATGCCTGCAATGGCGATGGCGCAGTTTGACCTTATAACAGCCCAGTCGCTTTGGGATGCAACTATGGCTTATTCCATTGCCCAATTTCTGAAAAAGAATAAAGCAAAAAAAGTGATGCAGGTAAACGGAAAGTTTCACAGCGATGAAGGATTTGCCATTGTAACCCAGTTAAAAAAATACAGGCCTAAAGCAAAATCATTAATTATTTCAACGGCAACAGATGATGATTTTCCGAAGATAAACTGGGATAGCTACAAGAATAATGGTGACTATATTATTATAACTGATCCTGCTGTAGGAAGAAGTTTTTAGTCACTCCAGTATATAAACTAAAAACGAAAAATTAATTATTTGTTATGCTCCCTATAGTTTAAAGGCACAAGTGAGTGAACCGCCAAAGGTCGGTCAGGCTACAACAATGTTGCTTTAGGTTACCAATGCCGGTATCCCAAAAACAACATTGCAGTAAAAGATGTGGAAAATTTAGTGAGGTGTTGAAAAATTTTCGGTATTCCGATCAATTGTATCCTTTTTAATTGCGGTATCGCTGGTGGTGGTTTTTGTTTCTTCGGATGAGTTGGAGTTACCGCATCCAACACTAAAAACAAGTATGCAAATTATTAACGGAAAATAGATGGCTGATTTTTTCATAACAACATTTTGTAGGTATGGAATTAATTTTGAAGAATAAAAGTACAGTATAGTTACATTATTTTAAAAAATGAAATGGCAATTACCGGGTTAGTCTGTAGATCAATAACGCCGCTCTTTCAATTATTACAGGTAACTCTTTCAGGTTAATTACCTCACCCGGCGCATGTGCTCCATGTCCGCTGGCACCCATGCCATCAAGGCAATCAACATATTTGGCTATGTACGAAATATCGCCGGCCCCTCTTTTATTAGGATCGCCTGCAATTGTTTTACCTATTCCCATATCTAAGGTTACCTTACTTAAAAGTTCCACCAACTTAGTATTACCTGCTGTAGGTTCCATGGCGGGTATCCCTTCTCCAAATTGAATACTGGCCGATGTGCCTGGTAAATTGCCCGTTGCAACAATCTTTTTCATTTTTGCCCGGGTCCTGTTTTTTTGGGTCTCCGACAAAAACCTTAAATCGCCCTGCACAATAGTTATAGGCGAAATGATATTTGTTTTTCCACTTACATGAGCCTGTATGCTGGCAGAGTCGTAATTCATTTCTGATCCACCAACAAACAAACCTGGGTTAAAAGTCAGGTATTTTTCGTTGGATAACTCTACCCTAAACTGGTTAATAATGCGTGAAGCTTCGTATATAGCGCCGTAGTTACCATTAAAAACCCCGGCCGAATGGGCCTGGTTTCCTTTAACTTTTAATTGCCATCCGCTAACCCCTCGCCTGGCTGTTGCAATGTCGTTTAAAGCCTGCGCTCCTTCAAAACCCAATGCAATATCAGCCTTCTTTGCCCGGTCAATAAAATCGCCTCTGCTAACCGTTATTGGCCTGCCGGCATTCTCTTCGTCGCCGGTGAAATATGCGGTGATAGATGCGTCATCAATTAAATGATTGGCCTGTAATGCCTGGAGGGCAGCTAAAATTACCAGGTCTCCACCTTTCATATCGTTTACTCCCTGGCCGGTTGCGGTAATTTCGTTTAATTTTCTAAACGGGTTTGCGGGCATATCGGGTTCAAACACGGTATCTAAATGGCCAATTAAAAACAACTTTTTTCCTTTGGTTCCTTTACGTTTTGCCACTAAATGCCCGGCACGTTTTAATGAATCCGGCAGGTTAACCCATTCGGTTGTAAATCCTGCATCATCAAAATGCTTTCTTAAAACTTCGCCCACCTCTCTCACGCCTTCAGTATTAAGTGTTCCGCTGTTGATGTTTACAATTTCTTCAAGTAATTCTAAGGTTTGCGGCATGTTTTTTCTAATGTGCGCCACAATCTTTTTTTCTTCAGCAGATAACTGTGCTTTTACGGTTGAAAAGCTACCGGAAACAATTACGATTATTAAACCAATAAAATATTTTACCATAGTTCTTAAAATATGTTCTCAAAATACGTGTGAACCATCAAACTAAAAAAGAAAGAAAAGCCAATAAATCATTTTTATATTTTTATGGGCCAGGCAATACTTTACTATTAAACCTGGGTTGCCGCCTGACCAACCGCTGGCAGTTATCACTCGTGTGCTGCAAAAACACATTGGACAACAACTGCGGGTTGTATTGCATCCTGATAGCATCTTCAAACCTTATATTTGCGGCCATACAAAACATAATTTGAAAAAACTCATTTTTACTGTAACCAACGATTTAAGTTATGACCAGCGTATGCAACGCATTTGCACCTCACTTTCCAGGGCTGGTTATACTGTAAAATTGGTGGGTAGAAAGATGAATTGCTCAATACCTTTAATTGCTTATCCTTTTAAACAAAAACGTTTAAAGGCGTGGTTTACAAAAGGTAAGCTGATGTACCTGGAGTATAACCTGCGTTTATTCTGGTATTTGCTTTTTCAAAAATTCGACGTTATTTGCGCTATTGATCTGGATACTATTCTTCCCTGCTATTTTGTTTCAATTTTACGAAAAAAACACCGGTTGTACGATGCGCATGAACTTTTTACCGAACAAAAGGAAATTGTAACCAGGCCATCCATTTATAAAATGTGGCTGGCGGTTGAACGGTTTGCGGTTCCAAAGTTCAAATTGGGTTATACAGTAAATCAATTTATTGCTGATGAATTTAAGCGGCGTTATGGAGTGAATTACGGTATTGTTAAAAACATGCCCACCTTAAAATCATTACCACACTTTTCGGTTTCCAATCCACCAATAATTATTTACCAGGGTGCAGTAAATGAAGGAAGAAGTTTTGAAACCCTGATACCTGCGATGAAAAATGTGCCTGCAAAACTGGTAATATGTGGTAAAGGAAATTTTTATGACCAGGCTCAAAAATTAATTGCTGATCATGGGTTAGAATCAAAAGTAGAATTAAGAGGGTATGTTTTACCGCAGGAGTTGGCTACACTAACACCAACCGCTTATGCTGCAGTAATGCTTTTTGAAAACACAGGATTAAATCAATATCACTCATTGGCTAACCGTTTCTTCGATTACATTATGGCAGGAATACCACAGGTTTGCGTTGCATATCCTGAATATAAATCTATTAATGATACGTATGGTGTTGCACTTTTGATTAATGATACCCGTGAAGAAACAATCGCAAATGCTTTAAACAATCTGCTTAGCGATACTGTTCTATATAATTCAATCAAAGAAAACTGTTTAAAAACCAGGACCCATTTAAACTGGGAAAGTGAAGAAAAAATCCTGGTAAATTTTTACGAGACACACTTTTCTTAATTAGTAAAATAAAGCTGGTTTATAAAAAACAATTGGAAAAGTATTTACATATCGTTTGCTTAGATGTTCCGTACCCGGTTGATTACGGTGGAGTTTTTGACCTTTTTTATAAATTGCCTGCACTGCAAAAACAAGGAATTAAAATCTACCTGCATTGTTTTGAATATGGTCGTGGTGAACAACCTGAACTTGAAAAATATTGCGAATCCGTTTATTATTATAACAGGCCCCGGGGTCATAATGCAATTTCTACCTTTCTTCCTTATATAGTGGCTTCGCGAAAAAATGAAAACCTGTTTGAACGCCTTTTGAAGGATGATCATCCTATTTTAATGGAAGGAATTCATTGCACTTATTTATTAAACGATACACGTTTTTATAAACGTAAGTGTTTTGTAAGATTGCATAATGTTGAACATACTTATTATCGTCACTTATTTGAAACGTCAAAATCGATTACAAAAAAAATATATTACTGGTGGGAAAGCAAATTGCTGCTGGAGTACGAAAAAAAAATAGCAAATAAAGCAACCTTTTGGGCGGTCTCAGAAAAGGATGTTGTTGATTATAAAAAATTGGGAAGTAATAAAATTGACTTTTTACCCCTGTTTTTACCACCATGGAAAGTAAGTGGTTTACAAGGCAATGGTACCTTTTGTTTATATCATGGAAACCTGGGTGTTGCTGAAAATGAAAAAGCTGCCTCCTGGTTGTTGGAAAAGGTTTTTAATGATTTAAAAATTCCTTTTGTAGTAGCGGGCAAAAATCCATCCCAACGATTAAAGACCCTTGCGCATAGCCGGCCTTTTACCTGTATGGCTGCTGACCCAACTGAGGCCGAAATGCAGGACCTGGTTGCTAAGGCACAAAAACATGTATTGCCCTCATTTAACGCAACCGGTATAAAACTAAAACTAATTAATGCTTTATACAACGGCAGGCATTGTATTGTAAATAAACCTTCGGTTGAAGGATCAGGATTGGACAAAGCCTGTATTGTTGTTGATAACAATGAAGAAGACTTTAAAAAACAAATTCAACAAATGTACAGCAAGCCCTTTGGCAACGAAGCGTTAGAAATAAGACACCAGCTATTGGATAACATGTTTGATAATAATCAAAATGCGCAGCGCTTAATTAACTGGATATGGGAAGAAAGGGAAAGTGAAGTTGATTAATCGTATTTAAAATACTGCAATACTTTTATTAGAAGATGTTTTATTGTTTGTTTAGCACATCCTGAATTTAGACAAACAATTCAGGAATTTTGTTTTTAAATACGTCCCAAACTATTGAATAGTTTACAACGATGTAATCATGAATTAGCCGGTCTCTCATACCTGCCATATTTTTCCATTGTAACCCCATTTAGCTTTGAAATCAGCAGGGATTTTTTTCGTTGCCTCGCCAATAACTTCCAGATTCTTACAACAGCCCGTTTCAAAGTTTCATCATCCAAAAATTCATTTTTTCAAAGTCCTTTATTTACAGATAGCAGTATTCACATTCATCGGAAATGTGCTTTAAAAATTCAAATGCCTCCTTAAACATACATTACATCATTTAAAATCCTTGGACCAATATGCTTACTCAAACCATTTTTAGTTACAATTTCAATTTTTTCATTTTTAAAGTGGTTCTCAAATAGGTCATACACAGCCATGAAATTTTTAAAGTTCTCCTTTTCAGGCTCAAAGTCAATTAATAAATCAATGTCGCTATTAGCTGATTGCTCATTACGTAAATAGGATCCAAACAATCCAATTTGGGAAACTCCATATTTTAGGAACTCAGATTTATGAGAAGATAAAATCGAAAGGATGTTTTCTTTCGTTGTCATGAAACAAAGATAAAGTCACTTTTGGATTTTAAAGCGGTGAAGAAAAATTACCACACAGATAAACTGTACAAGTGAGTGAACCGCCAAAAGTCGGTCAGGCTACA
>JBBSJX010000228.1:0-6721 GCA_038256825.1 Chitinophagales bacterium | reverse complement strand
TAATTTCTTTTTATGTAGAGCAATGGCTTGCTTATATAATTCCTCCACTTCTGTAAAGCGCTCAATATTATTTAACAGGTTATCCTCCACTTTTGGAAACCGATCTTTTAACACAGGAATTACCTGCTGCCTGAAAAAATTTCGGGTGTACTTATCACCCTGGTTAGAACTATCTTCAACGTAATCCAGGTTATTTTCCGCTGCGTAAGCAATTAATTCATCTTTTTTAAAAGGTAACAAAGGCCTGAATACCTGGTTATTTAATGGCAAAATACCATGAAGGCCCGATATGCCCGTTCCTTTAAAAAAGTTCATTAATAAAGTTTCAATATTATCATTGGCATGATGTGCGGTAACTACGAGGCGGGGTACATCCTTCGTTAATTTTCCTAAAACAATATCATTCGTTTCCAATTCTTCTGCCTGCCCATTTTGCATAAACCAGGTACCGTTGATAATTTTGTTAAACCAGGTATAGCGTAGTTCACGTGCTGCTAACTGGGTAGATTTTTTGTGTTGTTCAGAATACAATTGGGTATCAAACTTTTTAATATAAACTTCCTTTCCATACTTATTACCAAGGCTTTTTACAAATGTTTCATCCCTGTCGCTTTCACTGCCCCTAAGTTGAAAATTGCAATGCGCAATTATAAAATCTATCCCTGCTTTATATGCCAGGTCGCACAATACCACACTATCAACTCCCCCACTTACTGCTAACAACCATTTATCATATACAGGCAATACCAGTGGAAATTCTTCTTTTAATTGATGTTTAAATTTTTGTAAAAGCATATAGGTAAAAATACAAAAAGGGAGATTAGAATTACAGTTTAGAAAACTAATAGAAACAGGCAGGTTAGTTGTTTTACCAGTTTCGATTATTAGAAATATGATATTAAAAAATGCACTTTACACCATAGATGTAAAGTGCATTTCGTATCCTGTTTAATTATTGCTGCCAATAGGTTTACCGATGAAGTGATTGCGACGCAACGATGATGCTATAAAAAACAATTGCCGGTATAAAACCTAATTACCTTTTATCTTTTTGGTTTCCTTTGCCCAGGCATCTTTTAAAGTTACGGTACGGTTAAAAACAATTTTCTCCTCCGAGCTATCTTCGTCCAAAACAAAATATCCTTTACGAATAAACTGGTAGCCTTCACTAAATTTTGCTTCGCGCAAGGCAGGCTCAATATAGGCGTTGGCAATAACCTGCAAACTATCGGGGTTCATATAATCTTTAAAATCGCCTTCCTCATTAGCCGGGTTCTCCACTTTAAACAAACGATCGTATAAACGTACTTCAGCACCTAAAGCATGTAAAACGCTTACCCAATGAATAGTACCTTTTACAACAATGCCGCTGGTATCCTGTCCACTTTTGCTATTGGGAAAATATTCAGCATACACCTCGGTAACCTTTCCTGCATCATCTTTTTTAAAGCCGGTGCATTGCACGATATAGGCACTTTTTAAACGCACCGTTAAGCCTACACCCAACCTGAAAAATTTTTTAGGTGGCTCTTCCATAAAGTCTTCCCGTTCTATCCACAGCTCCTTTGCAAATGGAATGGTACGGCTGCCACCTCCTCCTTCAACCTCCGGGTTATTTTCACCTTCCAGCTCTTCCACCTGCCTTTCGGGATAATTGGTAATAATAAGTTTTATAGGATCCAGAACTGCCATGCGGCGTATAGCATTTTTGTTCAGGTCTTCTCTTATGCAAAACTCCAGCAGACTTAAATCAATCAGGTTTTCTCTTTTTTGCACGCCTATTCTGTCACAAAAATTGCGGATACTTTCGGGAGTATATCCACGGCGGCGGAAACCTGCGAGGGTTGGCATGCGTGGATCGTTCCAGCCATCTACCAGTTTTTCGTTTACCAACTGCAACAACTTACGCTTACTCATAATGGTATACGTAAGGTTTAACCGGGCAAACTCGTACTGTTGACTGGGGAAAATACCTAACTGCTCAATATACCAATCGTATAAAGGCCGATGTGGAATAAACTCTAAAGTACAAACGGAATGCGTGATGTTTTCGATGCTATCACTTTGACCGTGGGCAAAATCGTACATAGGGTAAATACACCAGGTATCGCCTGTGCGGTGGTGGTGTGCTTTCTTTATACGATACATGATTGGATCGCGCATGTGCATATTGGGGCTGGCCAAATCAATTTTTGCCCGTAACACCTTTGCACCGTCTGTAAACTCCCCTGCTTTCATTCGTGCAAACAAATCAAGATTTTCCGCTACACTCCTGTCGCGGTATTCATTTGGTTTACCCGCTTCGGTGGGTGTTCCTTTCTGCTGGGCAATTGCTTCACTATTGCTATCATCAACATATGCCAGGCCCTTTTTTATTAGGGTAACAGCAAACTCGTACAGGTTTTCAAAATAATCAGAAGCATACAATTCGTTCTCCCAGGTAAAACCCAGCCATTTTATATCTTCCTTAATACTATCAACATACTCGGTTTCTTCGGTGGTGGGGTTGGTATCATCAAACCTCAGGTTGGTACTTCCACCATATTTATTGGCTAACCCAAAATTGAGGCAAATGCTTTTTGCGTGACCTATGTGTAAATAACCATTGGGCTCGGGGGGAAAGCGTGTATGAATGGTTGGATGTTTACCATTTTCCAAATCCGCTTCTACAATTTCTTCTAAAAAATTCAAACTCTTTTCTTCACTCATTATTTATGTATTGGGCGACAAACTTACGATTTACCAATAAAATTGCCTGTATATAAAGTGTGATTGCCTTATATGAATATTGTTTCACTCCGCTAAAAGCGCAACGGCATATGGATTAAATTAGGACAGAATTATCTTCATTAAAAAGTTAAATCTTCGTAAGCTCCCTGTAGTTCATTATAGGCATGCTGATCATTTAATTGTTTGGCAGAAGCCAAACCCTTTTCGTACCATTCAATCGCATCCTCATTTTTGCCGGTACGTTCAAGCAATTTGGCAAAATGATAATAAGATCCAATATATAAGGGGTCGCGGGTCAATATCTCTTTAAATAATTTACATGCGTCAGCATCATTACCAATTTTTACATATTCCAGGGCAAGGGCATGCATCAAAAAACTGTCTGACGGGCTGGTAATTAAAAATTGTTTTAGGTGTTCAATCCTGTCCATAAATCACAATTAATTTTCTATAAAATAGTTTTCAAAAAAGTGTTCTCTTATATTTGTATCCCAATAGTTGCATAAACAACTTTAATAAATCTAAAAATTAAGCTTGTATGAAAATTCTGGTGTGTATAAGTAAAACTCCCGATACAACGGCAAAAATAGCTTTCAAAAATGGTAACACCCAATTTGAAGATGCCGGCGTGCAGTGGATCATTAATCCATTTGATGAGTGGTATGCTTTAGTGCGTGCAATTGAACTAAAAGAAAAAGATCCTTCCACAGTTATTCACCTGGTAAATGTTGGTGGAGCAGATAGCGATCCCATCATTCGTAAGGCGTTGGCTTTGGGTGGCGATGAAGCCATCAGGGTGAATATTGATTCCAATCACGACTCCTTTAATATTGCATCGCAAATTGCTGAAGTGGCAAAGCAGGGCAACTACGACCTTATTTTAACCGGTAAAGAAACCATTGATTATAATAGTGCCGCCGTTGGTGGAATGATTGCCGAGTTACTCGACATGCCCTACATTTCCATAGCTGCAAAGCTGGAGGTTAATGGAAACACCGTAACCCTTACCCGCGAAATTGAAGGTGGCGAAGAGGTAAACGAAGTAGAAACACCTGTAGTGGTAAGTTGCCAGAAAGGAATGGCCGAAGCCCGTATTCCAAACATGAGGGGGATTATGGCCGCCCGTACCAAACCGCTAAAAGTTGTAGAACCGGTTGCTGTAGATGCTTTAACCAGCATAGCCTCATTTGAGTTGCCGCCACCAAAATCAGGTGTAAAATTAATTAGTCCCGATAATGTAGGTGAGCTGATCAGGTTGTTACACGAGGAGGCGAAAGTGATATAAGTTGTTTAAAGCTGGCAAGCCATTAAACACTTTTATTTTAATAAAATGATTTTGGAGCCGGTCTTTATTACTTTATTCATCATCGTTGCGTCGCACTCTTCAGGTTTGAGTTCGCTAATCAACAAAGAGAAAAATTGATTGAGCACGCACAAAATTTTTCAGTTCAATTGGTATATGCATTTTAAAATTTTTCAAACTAATAAATATGTCAGTTTTAATATTTGCCGACCAGGCTGATGGCCAAATCAAAAAAACAGCGTTTGAGGCATTAACCTACGGCGCCAAAGTAGCCGAACAATTGGGCACCACAGCAGAGGCCGTGGTTTTCGGCACCGTAAACAACGACCTGGCTACGTTGGGAAAATATGGTATTTCAAAAGTGCACCGTGTAAACAGTGAGCATTTTAAAAACTTTGATTCACAAGTTTATGCCAAAGCACTGGCCGAAGCCGTTCAATCAACCGGTGCAAAAGTGGTGGTGTTTACACATAACTATTCGGCCAGGGCCATTGCGCCCCGTTTAGCAGTAAAGCTAAAAGCAGGTTATGTACCCGGTGCCACTTCGTTACCCGAAACAGCAGATGGCTTTGTGGTAAAAAAAGGAGTTTTCAGCGGTAAGGCTTTTGCCAATGTTGCTATTAATTCAGAAATTAAAATCATAAGCCTTAACCTGAATGCGTACAAAACAGTTGAGGGCGAAGGCACCGCAGAAGTAGCTGACCTGGATATAGCGGTTGAAGCTTCAAAAGTAAAAGTAACCTCAACCGATAAAGTAACAGGCGAAGTTCCCTTAGGCGAAGCAACCCTGGTGGTAAGTGGTGGCCGCGGATTAAAAGGCCCCGAAAACTGGGGTATGGTTGAAGACCTTGCCAAGGCATTGGGTGCATCAACTGCCTGTAGCCGCCCGGTAGCAGATTCAGATTGGAGGCCACATCATGAACACGTTGGTCAAACAGGGGTCGCTATTGCTCCAAACTTATATATTGCTTTGGGTATTTCAGGAGCTATACAACACCTGGCTGGAGTTAACCGCAGTAAAGTAATTGTGGTAATTAACAAAGATGCTGAAGCGCCGTTTTTTAAAGCAGCAGATTATGGAATTGTTGGTGATGTATTTGACATCGTACCAAAAATGACGGAGGAAGTAAAGAAACTAAAAGGTAATGCCTAACATTGTCTTGCAGGGCAAACACTTGCATGGATTTATAATCTGCATTGCTTTTTAACGTGTTACAAAGAAAATATTCCTTTTTTGCAGAAGCATTTAAACTGCATATAATTGAATACAGGCCATATCAAAGGCAATGATGAAGGAATCTGCTTGTGAGTACCCCGCCAGTAATTTGGTTGGCTGGACTCTTGTTGGGCTATGCACTGCCGCCGCAGTGAGTGACACAACAAAAGCAGAATAGAATTACTGACGCTGGAACAATAAAAACCATCCTGCATATAAATACATTTTATTCTTAGCTAACTACCTTGCTTATAAGAATTCGTAAGTGCTTCATGTTTGTGCCCTGAATGGTGGTGACCCGGTTGTTGTTGTTCCATTTTGTTTTAATTTAAGTATGAGAAAATAATTTTGTATGCAAAGCTATTATGATGCCGTGCACCTCAATTGCATTGTTAGGTGCGGTTGCTGCATTTACCCCTTGTCACCAGGCCGATTTCATGTAGCATAAACTTTTCCGGTAACGTTACTTCAGGGATTGTTGCGTTGGGCAAACAAAACAGTTTCTTACAATTAATGCAGTAAAAATGAAAGTGCTTGTCATAGTGAACTCGTTCGTTACCCAGGTAAAAGCATCACCTAATAAACTAATGGTTTGCGACAGATAAAGTTTTAAAAATATTTTATCTCTTAATGCCACCAAATGGACTTGGCATTTGTAATAAGAATTTTTTGGTTACCGGTATTTGTTTTTCATAGCATCATCCTTGTGTCACTTATACTGTACGTTCTATTTGGTTCTTCCTCCATGACTATACTTTGGCTAAAGCTGTGCAAGTAGTATTATTTCATACCCAAGCCTTAAGTCATGGGTTATGCGCCAATCACCATTAAACATTAGCCTAAGCAAACAATAAAGTTTCTGCATCACTATGCTTTTTTTATGTTGTTCATTGATAAACCTAAAGTAACCGGGTGCCACGCAGTAACGATTCTATAAAAAAGGAATGCTGGTTTCCAAAATGTCTTTAGTTCATTAATAATTCAACATTCAACAATATACTTAGTCTTCTACATTTTTCATTGCCGACAAGAGCGAATAAGCGCCTTTTATAGCCACTTTAATTTTTGCTATATCAAAATCTGACGGCAGCGTAACCGCTACAAAACCTTCCTGCTCTATTCCTTTGACTACCGGTATCATTTTAAAAGTTATTAGGTTATTAGCTGTATCGGTTTGAATGAAAATAAAGTCTTTGCCTTCTGATTGTATGATAGCTTCTGCCGGCAAAGAAGGAACATCTTCCGTTCGTGTTTCTATCATCGCTTTTACATACATGCCGGGATATAATGCCACATCGTTTGAAATGTTGAGATGCGCATGTACCGGCACTGTTCCATCTTCTTCGGTTGATTTTCCAATAAGAAAAACTTTGCCTTCACGCTGATAATCTGTTTCGCTGGCTAAGGCAAAACGGATGGGCTGACCTGGGTTAATTTTCCGCACATCTTTTGCAAATACATTCAGTGCCAGG
>JBBSJX010000227.1:0-6721 GCA_038256825.1 Chitinophagales bacterium | reverse complement strand
AATGGCATGGCCCCTTCGGCCGATATAGCCGTGGTGGCCCTTACCGCTTTTGCCGATACCATCTTAAACAGTAACCGGTTGATAGATGGTATTAATTACCTGCTGCAAAAAGCGAAGGCCGAAAATAAAAAATGCGTGGTCAACATAAGCCTGGGCGTTAGCGACGGCGCCCCACACGATGGTAAAAGCCTGGTAGAGCAGGCCATAGACAACCTGAGCTATAAAAACCCCGGGTTGCTTATTTGTACATCGGCGGGTAACAATGGCAATAACTGGAAACACTGGGGTGGCTTTCCCATCCATAAAGATTCCAGCTATTCCTTTTTTTACAGCTCAAGTGTTGCCAGCCTTTATTTTACCATACCCCGCAAATACCGCGACAGCCTGTCTATATCCATTGGCGAAAGCAATATGGGCAGCCTTAACAATCCTAACATTAGCCGCGACAGCGTTTTTTTTCAAACACCTTTTTATTCCATCGCCCAATTGCAACAGGCCACGGCGCCGGTAACCGTACAATCGACCGACGCCAATAAAATTTCGCGAAGCCGGCTGCAATTCGCCTCTTCGCCTTACAACGACGATTACGATGAAATGGTGGTTACGGTAGAAGCTTACCCGCGCTACAACAATACGTTTGATCCACACCTGTACCGGTTTATCATTAAAGGCAAGGGCACACTGCATGCATGGTACCCGTTTATAAACCTGCACCCGGTATTTTTATTCGAACGTAACCCGCTGCCCAACGATCCTACTTTTCGCCTGAGCGATAACAACCTGACCACCATAATACCCTCCAATGCATTTTCGGTTATTTCGGTAGGGGCTTATAACATCCGGACATGTTATGTAAACATTCGCAACAAAATTGTGAGCCAGTACAATGTATGCAGGCCGGCCTATTTTACCAGTCGTGGCCCTACGCTCGATGGGCGTATAAAACCCGATATTATGGCGCCCGGCGATAATGTAATGTCGGCCCGGTCCAGGTTCGATGATTTTCTTGGTCACGATTTTATTGTAGATACCAATACCGTTTCGTTTGGCGGCACCAGCGCCAGCAGCCCGATAGTGGCGGGTGCGGCGGCGCTTTTGTGGGAAAGATTTCCATACATTTCGGGCGACAGTATTAAAACCCTGCTGATGCGCAATACGGTACACGATTTTTATACCGAAGAATTTGGACCCAGCCCCAACAACCTGACGGGCTACGGCAAGCTGGATGTGTTTAAAGCCATGACGGGCACAACACTTCCTCCTGTTAACTGCAATGCGATGGATACCTGTGTTTCAACATATACCCCTCCCCCGTTGCCCATACCAGGCGGCACCACCACGACCGAAAGTTTTGCTTTGTATCCAAACCCGGCGACAAGCGTTGTACAGTTAAAGTACGTTAGCCAAACGTCGTTTGCCGTAACTATTTTCGATAGTAAGGCCAGCAAAATGCTGGCGATAATAAAAGGGCCATCGGGTGTTGGTGTAGGAATACTGAGGTTGCCCGTGGCGGGTTTAGCCAGTGGAATTTACTTTGTACGAATTACGAACATAGATGGAACAGTAAAAAAGGTAATACCGTTGGTGGTGGCACATTAGGCACGGAGAGATTGAACCCCCGCCATTTTCTGAACCACAGAGATCCCGATTGCGATCGCATGGGCGTCAACTTAAGAAAAACTTAAATCAAGGTGTAACACTAATCAGGCAATGGTTTGAAGAGATAAATAAACTGTAAAAATTATAGTACATAAGGCGTAAAAACGTGAGTTTATTTTTTTTGAACCCGACTGTAAATCACT
The DNA here is from genome assembly GCA_038256825.1 of Chitinophagales bacterium. Classification (GTDB taxonomy): domain Bacteria; phylum Bacteroidota; class Bacteroidia; order Chitinophagales; family Chitinophagaceae; genus Segetibacter. The sequence goes on along the minus strand of JBBSJX010000227.1, from coordinate 4,919 downwards.
TATGAGTCATTGTTGCGTCGCACACTTGTACAGTTTTTTCTTTTATGATCGTGTTTAGTATATGTCACTTATTTATCCCTTGCCATATATAGAAAATTATGACAAAGAAAATCATGTGGAAAATGCCGCCATAAAAAGATGCGGTACAAGTGAGTGACACAACCGGAGTTCAAAAAAGCCCCCAATGATTGTACCCCTAAAAAATTCTTAAGTTGACGCCTGCGATTGCTATCGGGAACATGGAGAGGCACATAGAAGAACCCCGCCGTTTGACGTGGCAGGCTTTAAGGCTCCAATACACAAAGGGACACAAAGTTTTTTACGTCTGGCTTTTCAACTCCACTTTAGGGGCGGGGGGCACTGATTATATTGACTGGTTGGGGAAAGTGTTTGTATCATCGTTATAATGCTTACCCACTTAAATAAATTTATTAAAGATGATTTACAATAGTTTTTCCACGCAAAGCTGCAAAGAGTTTCACGCAAGAATGTCCAGGTTTTATATGTAATAGTTTAAGGTTTGCTTTGCGCTCTTAGTGTAGGTTTGCTTAGCGACTTTTGCGTGAAACTAATCCTGGTAGGCAGGGTGGGCTTTTTTTTCTTTCATCTGTCAACTTTCATCTGTCAACTTTTTTGGCTGAGGTTGGGCAGCATTACCAATTCCAGCTATTGGCCCATGCTACCAAAACTATAGCAGCAAGTATAAGTATTACACCAAACGCTATCAACGATCCCAATCCAAGGGCTTTTCCTGTTCTGGCTTTTACTCTTTCATTTGTATCCGATTTTAAAGCCTCACTGCCCAAAACCATTGCAACAATACCCGCGGGAATGGTTAAGAAGACGACATAAGGAACTACCAGCCCAACAAGCAATGCTCCCACCGCTGCAATGCCAAAAATTAAGGAGTTTTTAGCCTGGCGATCTGCTTTTTCCGTATCGGCCCTTATATATCTTCTAAAAGTTAGTTTATACAGTACCCGCTGAAAAAAATTGAGATTATGCTGCTTTAAAATATTTGTAGCCAGGGGATACATTATGGGCGCTTCGCTTTTTACCGATGAAGTTGCAGCCATTTCAATATCGGTTTTTGCCGAAACAGATAAAAGCGAAATAATCGCTAATGAGTATAAAGCGGTTTGAAGTTTCATAACAATTAATTTGGCGACGTTGAAATTTTTTTTATAGGAGGAATGCTATTTAAAAGTAGCAGTTGTTTTTTAAAAATGCAAGTTGCAAAACGGTTTAGTTGATCCGTTGGTAAAGTGGAAAAAAGTTAACCATTGACTGTAATACATAGAAAAGATATTTACAAGTATTTTCCATAAATACGTCAGAATTTGGTAGCTAACAAAAAACAGGGACCGCAATAATGCGGTCCCTGTTTGTATAATCAGATATTGAATTAAAATTACCCTAAAGCAACTCTCTTAAATTCTATCACTTTTAATTCGCTGTCAACACTCTTTATATATTCAGCAACAGTTTTGCTGTTGTCTTTTACAAAAAGCTGGGCGGCTAAAGTGTTTTCTTTAAAGAAAGAATTTAGTTTACCATCCGCAATTTTTGCGATCATTTCAGCAGGCTTACCGGCCATTTTAGGATCGGCAGCAATGGTTTCGGTAACAATGGCTCTTTCTCTTTCTACAGTTTCAGTAGGTACTGCATCGGGATCAACTGCTAACGGGTTCATTGCAGCAATCTGCATAGCGATATCCTTACCGGCTTCTTCGGCAGTTTTATTAAAACCAACCAATACACCCATACGGTTTGTACCGTGAATGTATGAAGCTACATAAGGCGCATCAATTCTTTCGAAACGGGCGATACCAATTTTTTCGCCGATTGAAGCCAGCTTATCATTGATCATATCGCTAACCTTAGCACCATTAATGGTTACTTCGTTTAGCTCTTCTGCACTTTTTACATTGTTTGCAATAGCTGCATCAGCAATGCTGGTAGCAAAAGCAACAAAATCAGCATTCTTACTCACAAAATCAGTTTCGGAGCTAATGGTGATAACGATACCTGTTTTATGATCGAACGTTGTTTTGGCTATAACAGCACCTTCTTTTGCTTCGCGATCGCTGCGTTTTGCGGCAACTTTCTGTCCTTGCTTACGTAACCAGTCAATAGCATCTTCAAAGTTGCCATTGGTTTCGGTTAAAGCTTTACGGCAATCCATCATACCGGCGCCGGTAGCCTGGCGTAATTTATTTATATCCTGGGCTGTAATTGTTACAGTTGACATATTGAAAAAATTAAAAATGATAAATTAAAAAATAAAAATAAAAACCACATAAACACATAAGTCACGCTGGAGTGCTGTTGTGCTTATGTGGTTTTATATTAAGCTCAATAATAATTACTCAGTACAAGTATGAGAACCGCCAGTAGTCGGTCAAGCTGCAAGTATGTTAAATAGTAGCAATTAAGCTGATCTCCAAAATCAAACTCTCAAAATCTTACAACTTAAAACTTACTACTTACAACTCACTACTTATCTCGGGCCACCACCGCCTTGTGGGCGACGTGGTGCTCCACCGCCTCCACCACCCGGAACACGACGTTTGGTTGGACCACCAGGACCACCCTGGCCCTGACCTTGTCCGCGACCTCTACCGCTACGTCCGGCTTCAGACTCTGCTTCGGCTTGCATACGTGCAGCTCTTTTTTCTGATTCGTTATCTACATCGCTATCTGCTTCATCATCTTTTGATGCATGACGCTCAGCAAGACCTTCGGCAATTGCAGCAGCAATGTAGTTGGTAATGATGGCAACCGATTTGGTAGCATCGTCGTTAGCAGGAATAGAGAAGTCAACTTTGTTAGGATCGCTGTTGGTATCAACCATACCAAAAGTGGTGATGCCTAAACGCTTTGCTTCGGCAAGTGCAATGTGCTCATGCCCAATATCAACCAGGAACAAAGCAGCCGGGGCACGGCCCAACTGGGCGATACCACCCAAAACCTTCTCCAGTTTGTCTTTATCGCGGGTTAAGGTTAAACGCTCTTTTTTGGTAAGGCTTTCTGCGCTACCATCGGCAAGCATTTTTTCAATGTTCTGCATCTTCTTCACGCTCTTACGCACGGTGTTAAAGTTGGTTAACATACCACCTAACCAGCGCTCGGTTACATAAGGCATGTTAATGCGCTGTGCAGCTTCGGTTACAATTTCTTTCGCTTGCTTTTTTGTAGCTACGAACATGATTTTTTTACCGCTTTTAGCAATGGATTTCATTGCTGCTGCAGCTTCCTGTAAACCTTCAACGGTTTTGTTAAGGTCAATGATGTGAATACCTTTTTTCTCGGCAAAGATGTAAGGCAACATCTTTGGGTTCCACTTCTTCTTAAGGTGACCAAAGTGTACGCCGGCCTCCAAAAGTTGTTGTTGCAGTGAAGTGTTATTTTCCATTTGTAATTTTTATTAAAATGATTTTGAATTTGTTGGCTAAAATTTGGTAGCCTATCCTTATCTCTTACTGAACTGGAAGCTCTTTCTTGCTTTCTTCTTACCTGGTTTTTTACGCTCTACGCTACGTGGGTCACGTGTAAGTAAACCGGCAGCTTTTAAAGTTGGGCGCAATTCAGGATCAACCTCAAGTAATGCACGGGCAATACCCAGCTTTGCAGCTTCGGCCTGGCCTTTTAATCCACCACCGGTTGCATTGATTTTAATATCAAATTTATCGGTTGCTTCAATAGTTTTTAAAGGTTGTTCAACCTGGTTTTGTAAATAAACCAGCGGAAAATAAACTTTGTAATCTTTATCGTTGACAATTATCTGTCCACCGCCTTTGCTCAGGAAAACCCTTGTAACAGCTTCCTTACGACGACCAACGGCATTTTTTTGTTTTTCCATTATTATATGCTTGTAGCTAATAGCTTATTGCTTGTAGCTGGTTGATTAAAATGATAGAGGTTTAGGTTGCTGCGCAATATGCGGATGTTGATCGCCGGCGTATACAAATAATTTTTTGTACATCTTGCGGCCTAAACGGTTTTTAGGAAGCATGCCTTTTATAGCTCTTTCAACTATAACTTCAGGCCTACGCTTAATCAGGTCTTTTGCAATTTCTACTCTTTGGCCACCCGGGTAACCTGTGTAGTGCATGTATTCCTTTTCATCCATTTTTTTACCGGTTAATTTAACCTTGTCGCAATTGGTTACAATTACGAAATCACCACAATCCACGTGGGGAGTGTAGTACGCTTTGTTCTTACCGCGAAGAATGGCAGCGATTTTTGCACACATGCGACCAACGGTTTGATTAGTGCCGTCAACAACGTGCCAGTCACGTTGCACAGTAGCCTCGTTCGCAGATTTGGTTGTGAAATGTAGTTTGCTCATTATTATTTTTTTGAATTTAACTGGCGCTATCCCGCCAATTTTTAAATACCCCATTATTTGGGGAGGCGAAGGTAGGAGGATAAATGCTGAAAAAGAGCCATTTAACTACAATAAATTTACAGCACCCTTTACAATACATTGATTTTCAGTAATAATTTTGTTGTTAAATTTTACTTGGTGTTGTTTTGATGACTTTTTTAAAGTATTTCCCACCCAAAACTTAAAAATATTTTGGTATTTTATTTGGTTTCCAGCTTTGGATTTCTCCTCAACATCGTTGTGTCACTCACTTTTACGGCAGTATACATGGCATCAATTTCCTGCATTAATTAGCTTTTTGGTTGAGCTCATAAATTATAAAAACAATCCCTTGGCTTTATATTTTTTCGCTGCATCTAATTAACTCAATCTTACGTCAACGCAACTTATGCTTACCAGCATTATGTTTTAATCCAAAGCAATTACCCTTGCCTGCAACTATTCATGAAAGATTTGAAAAAATCATGCAATGAAAACAATCCTGCTGTTACATGGTGCTTTAGGCACCAAAAACGATTTAATTGCCCTT
>JBBSJX010000226.1:0-6744 GCA_038256825.1 Chitinophagales bacterium | reverse complement strand
AATTTTTTCCTTTCTGCTGGTTCGGTTTTCATAAACATAGCCAATGTAAGCATCAGGTATTTTAGAATTGATAAGAAATAGTTTAATGAATAATAATCCTTAAATGTATTATCAGAAAAAGAGCTTGCATATAAAAAAAGAAAGAAGGTGCCTGCTGAATAAATAAGATATGCTGAGACCACCCAAAACCTTGGTTGGTTATAAATGGCGAGAGAAAGCGATTTAGTAATTTGTTCGTAAAAGTAAAAAATTGAAAAAATAATGATAGTGAAATTTTGAATATTTACAACCATATCCATATAATAAGGATCTAGTTTGTCGGTATATATTAACCTCATATATGTTAACCAAATTATAAGAAAGAGGGGGGCAATAGATAAAACAATTCTTTGTAAAATTTTTGAAACTAGAATAGAATAATAAAAATAAAAGAGAAAAAGGCTTTCTAAAAGAACATTAAAATTAAAAGTTAGAATATTTGGATTCCCGTGTTTTTTAAGATAAAATGAGTAAGTCTCAGAAAAAAATGAGATAATCAAAAGAATCACAATAACCCGTAACTTTTTATCATTTATTTTTTTACTAAACAGTAGATAAAAAATTACGGGTAATATTCCAAAAAGGAAATAATATTTTAATATAATTGATACTAGAGTAATTGGCTAAGATTTTAGCCAAATATACAGTATTCATTAATTACTTAAAACCAGGATATTTCCGCATTGTCTGGATCCTGAGGAGAACAGTATGGAGGACAATTCCTCATTTTGTCCGCTACTATCCCTTTATTTTTAATTAGTTCACCATTTTCGCCAATTGTAGTATAGCCGGTAATGTTTGCTCCTTTTTCATCAACTCCAACTAAAACCATTTGTTTTAAGCCGATTTCGTTAATGGCATGGAACATTCTTATTCCAATAGCTCCTGGCTGGGCCAAAATGGCATCAATCATATTGCGGCCCATAAAATGCGCCAGAACATCATCCTGGTTTTGATCGTAGTAATTTTTAATCATCTTGGCTCCTTTTTCAAAGCCAATATCTTCACCTACTTCTGCTGAATAACCTTTTTTTTGTTCGATTACTTTGCCTTTCACAACAATTAATTCAATGTTTGACATGATAATTTTATTTAGGGTGTGGATTAATTAAGAGTATAAATTTCTATTGTTGATAATTTATCCACAAGGGGTAGATTTTCCAGAATGATTCAATTTTTGAATTAATTTGTTGACTTATAATTGGTTAGGTTGGTATTTTACGTTTTTAAGTTTTCAAATATCTAGTAAAATTTCTATTATTGACCGTATTTTTACTATCCAATTATTCGGATTTTACTAGATACTATCATTTTGTAATTTTTTTTAACCTGTTAACAATCATTATAAGACTGATGGGATAAGCCTTAACTTTAAATCACTATCTATTGAAAAACATAAATCGCTAAAAATTCTATTAATGCCGGATGAAAAAGTAATCAAGGTTGCGCTTGCTGATGACCATAAAATATTTAGGGATGGGATAAGAATGGCTTTAAAAAACAGGGATTTTATTAAAATTTTGTGGGAGGCTGATGATGGAAAGGATATGATGCATAAATTAAAATTAAAGATCCCGGATGTTTTGTTAATGGATATTCACATGCCTGAAATAGATGGTGTACATGCTATTCAAATGATCAGGAGAGAACATATAGATGTAAAGATTATTGTTTTAAGTATGTATGAAGACAAGGAAATCATAACCAAAATGATGGAATTGGGTGCGAATGCATACCTGGCTAAAACAACTGATGCCGATGAGATATACCGCGCCATCCTGGGGTGTATGAACAATGATTTTTATTTTAACGATTTAGTAAATTCTGCAGTATTATTAAAACTTCAGCAAAAAAGAACAGTTAGGCGCTTTTATCCCAATACGATAAAATTTAATGAAAAAGAATTGAAAATTCTTCGTTTGATTACAGAAGATAAAACCACGGAGGAGATTTCGGAAAATGTTTTTTTAAGCCCCAGAACGGTTGAAACCATTCGTCAGAATATGAAAATGAAGGTTGGAGCTAAAACAATTGCCGGTCTGGTAATGTATGCTATGCGAAATAAATTGCTTGAATAATTTAGTCTCTTCAAATATTATTTACCACAAATTTTTGTTTGTAAAAAACCAAACCCGCCTGATTAATTGGCGGGGATTGGAATAGTTGATTTTAAACCGCATAAAGCGGTTTTCAAAGAATATTGGATACAAATTTTGGTTTTGACAGATTTGAATTCTTTAAGATATTATAGTTGTGTAATTATTATTCAAAATTATGTAGTTATCCTTTTAATTATCGGGGGTAATCACTCGTTTTTTATACTTCAAGATTGTGCAATATTTATAGGATTTTTACTATGTTTAGATGAGGGGCTTACTTAGAAATTTTAGGAAGTTTTATTATTTATTTTAGGAATAATTACTGTTTAAAAATGGGGTTTTCTGCTTATTTAAGTGGAGTTTTTACTTTTATTGTTGTCGTATAATTGCTAATAATATAATTTACGTATTATTTTACATTACAAATTCGTTTATATTGCCTAGCTATTATTGGTAAACAGGGTAGTATCATATAAAGTCATGAGTAAAGAAAGTAAACCCAAAATTAAAGTGTTAATAACCGATGATCATGCCATATTCAGGGCTGGCATCAAATCCACACTATCTCATTATCCTGACATTGAGTTAATGGGTGAAGCTGAAAATGGAATGCAGCTATTGAATATGGTTAAGTTTTTAGAACCCGATGTAATCCTACTCGATATTCAAATGCCCATTATGGATGGAATAGCTACTTTACCTGAAATAAAAAAAATGCTGCCCGATGTAAAAATAATTATGCTTACAATGAACGATGATGTAAGTATGATTAGCCGGTTAATGGAAATTGGTGCCAATAGTTACCTTACAAAAAATAGTGATAGTGCTACTATTTATGAAGCCATTAAAACAGTGCATACTAATGAGTTTTACTTTAATGAGTATACGAATAAGGCAATGTTAAACGGTTTACGTGCAAAACGGATACATGAAAACTCCACAGCTGATGAGGCTGAATTAAGTGAAAAGGAATTGCAGGTACTAAAACTAATGTGTGACGAAAAAAGCACTAAGGAAATAGCTGAGATAGTTGAAATAAGCCCCCGCACCGTTGAAGCCATTAGGGATCGGCTTAAGTTAAAAACCGGGGCTAAAACTACAGCAGGTTTAATTTTATATGCTGTTAAGCATAGGATTGTCGAAGACTAATACATACCATTTATATTAAATTTCCCGGCAGTTTGTCGGGTTTTTAGTTTTTATTTGAGCTATGTCGTTATTTGCAAAGCTCAACGGAAAAACATTGAAGCAGGAAGATGTATCCATTTCTCTTAATAACCGATCGTTTAGGTATGGAGATGGATTTTTTGAAACAATGAAGGTGATTAATGGAAGAATTGTTTTAAAAGATTTGCATTTTGAACGTCTTTTTTCCTCTCTCGATATACTCCAGTTTGAAAAGCCATCTTATTTTACTCCGGAATATTTAACCAAACACATTTTAGAATTAGCAATTAAAAATCATCATAATACTTTAGGTAGGGTAAGGTTAACCATTTATCGGGGTGATGGGGGTTTGTATGAACCTACCAATCATTTTCCCAATCATTTAATTCAAACCTGGGCATTAAATAATGTAACCAACCAGTTAAATGAAAATGGTTTGGTTGTGGATATTTTTAGAGATGCCCGTAAAATTTGCGACCGGTTTTCCGAAACGAAGAACAATAATTTTCTTGGTTATGTTATGGGAGCGATTTGGGCTAAAAAGCAACGATTGAACGATTGTATTCTTCTCAATCCATTTGATAAAATTGCTGATGCAACCATTGCCAACGTTTTTATAGTAAAAGATGGATTAATCAAGACACCTCCCTTAACGGATGGACCGGTTAATGGGGTGATGCGCAGGCATCTTTTAAAATGTTTTAAAGAATCTGGCATGCCCGTGCAGGAAACTTCAATAATTATTGAAGAACTAGCCGAAGCTTCTGAAGTTTTTTTTACTAATGCTATTTATGGATTGAAGTGGGTAAAACAATTGGGACCTAATATGTATACCAACCAAATGGCAATTACAATACACAAGCAATTTATAGCTCCTTTATTTTCTGCTTAATGGTCTGATTAAACCTTTTTCAAATTCAAGTTGTTTTAATGAAAATTAAAAGATGAAGCAGAAGGTGAACCTGTTTTGGTTTAGGAGAGATTTGCGCCTGGAGGATAATGCAGCTTTATATCATGCCTTAAAAGCTGGGTTACCGGTAGTGCCTATGTTTATTTTTGACCGGGTTATTCTGGATAAATTGGAAGAGAAGGCAGATAGGAGAGTAGCGTTTATACACCTTGCGCTGACGCATTTACAAAAACAACTGCTCCAATTAGGTTCCACTATAAAAGTACTATATGATTTTCCATTGGAGGTTTTTAGCAGCCTTTTAAATGAATTTGATATACAAACCGTTTTTGCAAACCGTGATTATGAACCATACGCAAGGGAAAGAGATGCAAGTATATATAAATTATTGAGCGAATCTGAAACAGGATTTACAACCTATAAAGACCAGGTAATTTTTGAAAAAAGCGAAGTTGTAAAAGATGATCAAAAACCGTACACTGTTTTTACTCCTTACAGTAGAAAATGGAAGGCTGCTTTAAATGATTTTTATTTCAAAAGCTATCCCACCGAAAAATTTTTTAGTAATTTTTTAAAACAACCTCCCAGTTCTATTCCTTCATTAGAAAGCATGGGATTTAAAAAGGTGGAAGAGCCATTTCCTTCACAGGAAACACCTGAGAGTATAATTGATAAATATACTCAAACCCGCAATTTTCCAGGCAACCCCAATGCCACTAGCCGGTTGGGTGTGCATTTGCGTTTTGGTACAATTAGTATAAGAACGCTTGCGCGGAATGCTCAGGATTTAAACCAAACATTTCTTAACGAATTAATATGGCGCGACTTTTACCAAATGATCCTGTGGCATTTTCCACGCGTGGGTTTGGGAAAAGCATTTAAACCTGAATACGAGCATATTGAATGGCGGAATAATGAAGCCGAATTTAAATTGTGGTGCGAGGGTAAAACTGGTTACCCTATTGTGGATGCGGGTATGCGGGAGTTAAATGAAACCGGTTTTATGCACAACCGTGTTCGTATGATTGTGGCGTCTTTTTTAACCAAGCATTTGTTAATTGACTGGAGATGGGGGGAAGCATATTTTGCAGAAAAGCTCCTCGATTTTGATCTTGCATCCAATAACGGGGGATGGCAATGGGCAGCAGGTAGTGGAGTAGATGCTGCGCCCTATTTCCGGATTTTTAACCCCCACTTACAAACGGAAAAATTTGATAAACAATATACTTATATTAAACAATGGGTACCCGAAATGGATACACCAGGTTATCCAAAACCAATTGTTGAACATGCTTTTGCACGTAAAAGGGCGCTTGAGGTTTATGCAAATACTTTAAAAAAGACTTAGTGAACAATTATCCACGACAAAAAATGATAGGCGAAAAATTTTTTCTGTTGGATAAGTGTACAAAATACTTAGAGTGGAATAATAATATCTTTTATACTACTTTCAGGTAAATGATGGCTTTGGTAATACACTTTCATTAAAGTTTCAATCGCAATTTTTCCTTCTTCACCTAAATCAATTGAATAGTTGTTTACATAAAGGTCGATGTGTTTGCGCATTACGGTTTCATCCATTTCCTGCGAATGCATTTTTACATAATCTGTTAAGTTAGGATAATTCGCGAAAGCATACTCCACACTTTTTCTTATTAAGCGATCCACTTTTTGTTGTAGGCTAAGTGGAAGATTATTTTTAATTACAATTCCTCCTAAGGGAATAGGCGCCCCTGTTTTATCTTCCCAATAACTGCCCAGATCAATCAATTTTACCAATCCTTTTTGTTGATAAGTAAACCTGTTTTCATGAATGATTACCCCGGCATCAACCTCGCCCTTTAATACGGCTTCTTCAACCTGGTTAAAAACCATAAAAGTTTTATGGTTTGCCTGCGGAAAGGCTAAAGAAAATAATAAATGTGCTGTTGTGTTTTTGCCGGGGATGGCAACTTGCAACCGGCTGATTTCGTTTTCTAATTGTTGTACAGGAGTTTTTGAAATGAGTAAAGGTCCAACACCTTTACCTAATGCGCCACCGCTGTTTAGTAAGTTATATTGTTGTATTATTAAGGGTAATACACCATAGCTAATTTTTGAAATGTCCATTTTCCCCTCTATGGCCCATTGGTTCAGGGTTTGAACATCTTCTAAATAAACTTCAAAGTCAAGGTCTTCAGTATCAATTTTTTTGTTGACCAGGGCATCAATAATAAAGGTGTCGTTAGGGCAGGGGCTAAATGCCAGGCTTAATTTCAATTCTTTTTATTTTGTTTTGATATTTATGAAAGTATTCGAAGTTCAATTTTTAAAAAAAAGTTGCAAAATGTTTTACAAGTACAAGAGAGTGACACAACGATGTTGCCCAAAGTAAGGGTGCTGGTAACCCAAAAGTATTATTGTAAATTATTAATTTTTTGGTCAGCATGTAACGCATCAATTAATTTTAGTACATCATAGGTTAAATTATTAAGCGCCAGCTTTATATGCCATTTACTTTTATCTCTTTCGCCCACAAAATTACTGATT
>JBBSJX010000225.1:0-6771 GCA_038256825.1 Chitinophagales bacterium | reverse complement strand
GTTATTAAATGTTCGCAAACGCTTGACCGACCACGGGGGCACGATTGGTAAAATATACGGGCAGGAAAAAAACATCACCACCTACAACTTAGCCCGGATGAACATGCTATTGCATGGCGTGAAGGATACCGAGTTCGAAATCAATCATGGCGATTCTCTATCTAATGATTGGGATGTACTCAATGAGATGAACCCGGCAAAGAAGATGGAATTTGATGCTATCGTTGCCAACCCGCCTTTCAGTTACCGCTGGGAACCATCCGAAGTATTGGGTGAAGATTTCCGTTTTAAAAGTTATGGTCTTGCGCCAAAATCCGCAGCAGACTTTGCGTTCTTATTACATGGCTTTCACTTTTTAGGTAAGGAGGGAACGATGGCTATTATTTTACCGCATGGCGTTTTGTTCCGTGGTGGTGCTGAGGAGCGTATTCGCACCAAGCTATTAAAAGACGGCAATATTGATACAGTAATTGGTTTGCCAGCCAATTTGTTTTTCTCAACCGGTATTCCAGTTTGTATACTTGTACTGAAGAAGTGCAAGAAGTTTGACGATGTGCTATTCATTAATGCCAGTGGGCATTTTGAAAAAGGCAAACGCCAAAACCGTTTACGCGATGGAGAGGAGAGAGAACCTAACGACATTCAAAAAATTGTAAACACCTATAAAGACAGGACCGAAGAAGAGCGATACTCCCGCAGGGTGTCAATGGAACAAATTGCAAAGAATGATTACAACTTAAATATTTCACGGTATGTAAGTACTTCTATAGACGAAGTGCAGATTGATTTAGAAGCAGTCAATAAGCAATTAGTAGGTTTGGAAGGAAACATTAAAAAAGCGAGAGAGATACATAATAGTTTTTTAAAGGAATTGGGGTTGCCGGAGATTTAGCTGTTAAAATTCAAGTTTTACATAACTGTTTTTGAAAGTGTCGCAATATTCAAGTGATACAATTGAAACTCAGACTGCGCCTGGTATCTGAAAACCTATTGTGATTTACTATAAACTGTTGCTTTATAACCTGAACGTCTGGCTATCAAATTCCATAAACAAGACGGCTTTCTATATTGATCTGTTGTCGGAGACATATGGATGGCACTGGCATAACCACCATCTTTTAATACAGCCTGGGCTCTGCTATTTTAGGCGTTTGTTATAGGCAGGAACCAAGCAATTGCCGCAGCAACCAATACAGTACAAGTGAGTGACACAACGATGCTCAATTGAAACTCTACTGCCAGTTGCCACAAAAAACAAAAGCTACCAAAAGTAGCTTTCTTTTATTTGGAGGCATGGCACCAATCATTTTGACCTCCAGGATATTTTATTAATGTTACGTTAAACGGATAGGTGAAAACCGGTGAGTATTTACATTTGAGGCACCGGCTTCTATTTTTAATGATAACTAATAGTTAATAACCACAAAGCCTTGTGCACCGGCATAGCCTGCGGTAGAACCTGCCGGACCGCTTATGAAATCGAAGCCTGCACCTCCTCCACCGCCCGGCCTTAATCCATCTGTTCCAAAAATGTATTTGAGTACGGTGGCAGTTGTTACATTATATATGCGGTATAATGCACTCCCACCTGTGTGAACGGTGTTTCCTGCATTGCCACCATAACCATGTGAAGAAATCTCAAGAAAATTGGTTGAAGAGGACTGAATGAAATTGGTAATGTTTGGCGCACCGTCAGCGCCAGGCATTCCCCAATAACCGAAACTGCCGCCGAATGAGTTAAAGGTGCCACCCTCGCCCCGATAATTTACAGAATTACCGAAAGTGGCTTTTTGGCCACCGCCAGCAGTTGCAATAAGAGCCCCTGCCGTTACACTTGAACTGTTGCCATTTGTACCGGCATTGGCGCCCCCGGTGCCGCCTGAACCTACTGTATAAGAAATAACATTGCCGGGAGTAACGGTAAAGATGGCTTGTATATAGCCGCCGCCACCGCCGCCACACAAAGCGCTGCCGCCCCCTCCACCGCCCCATGCCTGAATCATGATTGATGTAACATTTGCGGGAACAACCCATTGTCCCGGCCCGATTGCATTAAAGCTTACTGCTTTATGATAATTGATACTGCTCCACATAAGCGAGCCGTTACCGTTGTTCATAAGAAATTGATTGGCTAATCCATCTACCCCATTGGCTTTAAGGGTGCCGGTCAGGTTCATATTTCCGTTAACGTCAAGCTTCTCAGATGGGTTTGTGTTGCCAATGCCAACGTTTTGTGCAAAGGATGAATGTAAAACGAGGATTGCAGTTAAAAGGGTCAATGTGTGTTTCATTTGTTTTTGTTTAGATGATAAATGGATAGGGAAATAATTACTTTGCCTGGAAGCTTTAAGAAAAATTAAGCACCTTGATTTTGTTGTTAAACTAATTCATCTCTAATGAACTTCAAAGCATAACCGGGGTTTCTTTGCGATGCATTTCCCTTTTTCCTTTGAGCATTGGCCTTGCTCACGGTAGTTTTCGTATTACAACTAAGGATGCAGAGAGAACCCTTGCTGCGCTTAATGTGAAAACAATAATAGTTAAATAACCAAAAAAAATAAAAGCTACCAAAGTAGCTTTTATTCATTTTAAAAATTTTGTTCTGGTTGCCTACAAGCTTACCTCAACCTTGCCTTCGGCTATGCGTGCAAGGTCAACAATGGTAAAATGCTTTTTGTTGCGGTATGGTTCGCAGCAGGGCAGTATTGGTTTCCAAAAAGGATTTTGAGAAAGGAAAGATGAGTTGTCGCCTTCGAGCAGGCCGATAAATACTTCGGTTATTATACGTGCACCTACTTCGCCCAGGCGAATGCCCATTTGTTGTACTTCGGCTTCCTTTAAGATATAAAACCACAGCGGGGTGCTGTTTTCAAAGTTTACTTTGTAGTGTTTTAAATCAGCAAACACATCGCTCTCCAACGGTGTTAACCGCATTGCATGGGCAACACGCTGGCCCGATGGAAGGCTGAACGTTAGCTGGCGTAACAGGTTGCGTGAGGCCAGCGATATAACCTCGCCGGTACCAAAGCCGGGTAATTGAAAAAGTGGCGTAGAAAGCTTTGTATCAATAAGCTTATTGGGTCGTATGCTTCCGTCCCTGACATCGAAGAAAGTATGCCAATCGATGAAGCGACGTGGGGCACGTTTTCCTCCCCGCAAATCGTTGGGATCAGCGCTTAACCTGTCGGCACCAAAATCGAAGATGGCTGCAAAAAACGGCGTAGGGTTTGCCTCACCATCAAAGCCAAAATTGGCCCTATACGATGGTCGTATCTGGCTATGTCCAAAGCGGTAGGCCGCTACCGAAAACTCTACAGGTATAAACGGGCTGTTGTTCCAGCCATAAAACTTCCGGCCGTTTTTTAGTACATCTTCCACTACATCCTCTCCGCATAACTGTGGTAAAAACTCATGCAACATAATCCATTGATAATGCCAGCGCACTAATTCCTGGGCTTCTCTAAAAACTTCAGACCCTGACTTAGTTGGGAACTTAGCCCTTAGCGCATCTACAACGGCATTGTGAAAACGAAGAAACAACACGTGCAGTTGCGAGACGATGAGGTTTTCATCATTTCGCGGATCGCCGATCAGCGCACAATTTTGGGTGTTGCGTGGTAAGTCGTATTTATCAATTCCATCCCTGCCTTTTACGTTTAATGGCTCTAATAAAAATTTAATTCCCTGCCCGTCACTGGCATCGTAAAGGTGCGGTGAGGCGCCGGGACCACTGCCATATAAGTTATCAAGTCCCAACGTTGGCGAGCGAAAGTTTTCTATAAACTCCGGGTCAACCTGGCGCTCAAGGCTGGAGGTGGGATCGAACGTAACATCATGATCAATGAACTGGCCCAGGAATGTCATGCCTGCCGACATGATGGGCGAATTGGCGTTTGTTAACTGCAGATCGGCACTGGTTATAAGCTCAATGGGCGACTTGCTCATGTCGTCTTTGGCATCCATAATACCACCTTTTTTGCCAATGTCTTTAAGTGCATCACGCACTTTAGCATTGTCTTGAGCAAAGGCGGGAAGGCTGGCAAACATGCGTCCGAATTTGCCCTTATCAAAATACCGTGAATTAAACGGTACAATATCCTGGTAAAGCGCTCCGTGTCTGGTCATAAAAAATTTAGGTTTAGGTACCAAAGTAGTAGCAAAACATGATTGATGCAATACCATAGCGCATATTCGTGATTTTTAGATTTTGCAGGGTGAAAATTGCAGCAGCGCAGTTGCAAGGTGTTTTTCCCTGATTTATGGAACAACTGAAGCACAGCCTGCCGGAGGATAATTCATACTACAGTAGTTGGTATATAGAAGTGCGGTCTGCAGAACTTTGCCCCCGCTGGTTTAAGTGTTCCAAGGGATCAGTTAACCTACATTGCAGCTAACCGTACAAAACTCTTTGATTTTCAATAAATAATTTTTTTGAAAATTCTGTTGGGGGGACTACGGATTTTTGGTGACTGAATAGTTTGGATTTGTACTTCAATGCGGGATAGATTCTTATACCTGCTTGATGGTTTCGCTGCATTGGAGGATAATGACCCCCGCTGGTTTAAGTGTTCCAATGGATCACTTAAATCATTTTTGATAGCAGGACTACGTCTGGCAATAGAATTACAAAAACTAAAAAAAAATATAAATCATGGAAAAGAAACTAATGTCCTATCTGTTTAAGCCCCAAGCTCTCTTTGGTGGGAGGTTTTAAAGCAATAGGTCAAAATATATTAACATTAGGTTTTCTGATACTAGACGTAGTTATGGCAAAGATTGGTTTTGGAGTGGTAAAGATCAGCAAACAAAAGCCGGCCTGGAAATAGGTTGTCTGGCTTTAGTGGATGTAACAGACGCTGCTGCTTACAATATCGAAGCGGTTCAGACACTTTCAGATATGAAAGGGAAGTTAATGGAGCATTATGTTAATATTGTAAAGAAGAATATTGATGCTGTATTATCCTATACCCGTTACCTGGCAGCAGACGGTTATTTTATGAAAAGCAGCTTTATTGATCCGCTGTTGCAATCAGGCTTAGATATTATATCCCGAATGCGCCCGGACGCTAATTTGTCTTACCTCTATAACGGTCCGCAAAAAACCGGTAAAGGAAGAAAGAAGCTGTATGCAGGAAAAGTGCATGTAAAGAATATAGACAAGCGCAAATGGAAAAGTTGTTATGAAGATGAGCACCTGCAAGGCTTCGAATTAAAAGTCGGGTGCGTAAGTCTTAAAAGAATAGTAAAAGTGGTATATGTGGAGTTTATGGACAGGAAAGCATATACCATTTTATTAAGTACAAACACCGAACTGAAAGGGGCAAAGATCATCCGATATTATCAACTGCGTTTCCAGATAGAATTTCTAATAAGGGATGCAAAGCAATATACAGGATTGGAAGAATGCCAGGCACGAAGTGAAATCAAATTGTACAATCATTTTAATATGTCACTGATGATCAAAACCTATTTTTACAATAAGTTTCTGACCGAAACAATATTTTCAAACTTAGGTCTGGAACTGAATTGCAATAAAATAAAAAAGCTTTATAACCAGTGCTTAAATATTATTTCTTTGGCAGCTTAAAATATTACCGAACTATTATTATAAAACACACCCATGATTTATTGCGCTAAGCACACCTGGTTTAAACTACTGGCAATGGTAGTTTGTTTTACCACCACCATTTCAATTGCATTTGCCCAGCCCCGCCAATACTATATTGGCAATACACATGCGCATAACGATTACGAACATCCCATCCCCTTTTATACTGCGTATTACGAAGGCTTTGGTTCAATTGAAGCAGATGTAATTTTAATTAACAACCAGCTATATGTTGCACACGATACTGCAGATATTAAACCCGACAGAACTTTGCAGTCATTGTACCTGGATCCTCTAAAAAAAATGATCCTGAATAATAATGGTTCTGTTTATAAAGATCCATCCAAACAACTGTTGTTATTAATCGATCTAAAAAGCACTGCAGAAACATCACTAAAAAAATTATTGGAGATTTTAGAACCTTACAAAGAGATCACCAATTGTGGCAGTTTAAAATTAGTGATTACGGGTAACCAACCCGCTATCAGCAGTTTTACTTCTTATCCATCTTACATTTATTTTGATGGTAATTTAAAAAATAATTATACGGCCAAACAACAAGAGCGCATTGGCTTGTATAGCGATAATTTTAGAATCTATACCAAATGGAATGGCAAGGGAATTCCGGTTGAGGCAGATAGAAAGAAAATTGAAAAAGCGGTAGCTGCCGTTCATGCGCTTAACAAACCTATACGCTTTTGGGCTTCGCCCGATATTCCAAATGCATGGTACCAGCTCATGCATTTTAATGTTGATTACCTGAACACCGATAAAATACCGGAGCTGTCGTCGTTCCTGCGAAAGCTGCCCACTAATTCATTTGTCAGCAAAAAACAACAACCTGTTTATACCCCCACTTTTAAAAATGATCAAAAAAATGATCCCGTTAAAAACATTATTTTATTAATAGGAGATGGCATGGGCCTGGCACATATTTATGCAGCGTACACCGCTAATCGTGGCCAGTTGAACATTTTAAATATGCGCTCAATAGGTATGAGCAAAACAGATGCTGCCGATAGTTATATTACAGACAGTGGCGGTGGTGGAACAGCTATGGCTACGGGCCATAAAACCAACAACAGGTTTATTGGTGTTGGGCCTGCAGAAAATAACTTAGAGCAATTACCTGCTGTATTTAAAAAACTTAAAAAGTCAACCGC
>JBBSJX010000224.1:0-6781 GCA_038256825.1 Chitinophagales bacterium | reverse complement strand
AGACTTTTTAGGAGCAGCAGCTTTTTTAGGAGCAGGAGCAGCCATTTTAAGTGCAGCAGCTTTTTTAGGTGAAGCGGCTATCTTAGGAGATGCAGCAGCTTTTTTAGGTGCAGCAGCTTTCTTTGGAGATGGAGCAGCTTTTTTTGGAGCGGCAGCCTTTTTAGGAGCAGCAGCGGCTTTTTTAGGAGCGGCAGCAGCCTTTTTAGGAGCAGCAGCTTTTTTTGGGGCAGCAGCGGCTTTTTTTGGAGCAGCGGCCTTTTTAGGCGCAGCGGCTTTTTTAACAGCAGCTTTTTTTGCAGTTGCCATGATTTTAAATTTTAATGGTTAGTAAATATCCATTAAAATTAAAAATTTATTTTCGCCTGACAAAAAAAACTTATGCTGTCGCTTCGGCAGTTTGAACAGAAACCGTAGTTCTATCGTTCTTACCTTTTTTGAACTCAACTAAACCATCGGTTAATGCAAATAAAGTAAAGTCTTTGCCTAAACCAACATTTTTACCAGGATGGTATTTAGTTCCGCGTTGACGGATAATGATATTGCCACTGATGGCAGCTTGTCCACCAAATATTTTAACGCCTAAACGTTTGCTTTGTGAGTCACGTCCGTTTTTTACGGAACCTTCACCTTTTTTGTGAGCCATATAATATAATTTTTTAAGACTTTGAGATGTACAAATTTTGAGATTAAAAGAAATACTTCTTTGCAAAAGAAAATCTAAAAATCACTAAATTATTAACCACAAAATTTATGCGATGCTTTCAATTTTAATACGGGTATAATGGGTTCTATGACCGTGCTTCTTACGGAAACCTTTTCTTCTTTTCATTTTAAAGGCAATTACTTTATCGCCTTTAACAAGATCACTGATGATCTCTGCGGTTACCGTTGCCTTAGCAACATCACCAGAAGAAACTGTTCCGTCGTTGTCGGTAAACAGCACATCGCTGAATTCAACTTTATCTCCGGATTTACCTTGCAGGTGAGGTACGTACAAGCTTTGTCCTGCTTGAACTCTAAACTGTTGTCCTGCGATTTTAACTACTGCAAACATAACTATTCCAAAATTAGGTGGGCGAAGGTAAGGATTTAATACTTATCCGTTCCACCTAAAAAGAAAAAATAATTAAAAACAATCACCTTTTATTTGTTTTAATGGAGAAATCAGGCAAAAATCAGCTTTGTGGTATTGCCTTTTTATATTTGCCTCCCCAATAATCACATATTTTATTATGAATCTAAAATCTTTACTTGCCAAGCCTTTTGCAATATTTATTAATAACCAGGTAAAAAAAGGGATTGAAACAGCAGAGGCTGACCAGGTAAATATTTTAAAAAACCTGGTAAAGGTAGGGCGAAACACGGATTTTGGAAAAGAACATGAATTCATTAATATCCATTCGTACGACGACTTTAAAAAAAATGTTCCTATAAGAGATTACGAAAACTTTAAAACATACATTGAAAAAATAAAGCAGGGAAAATTCAATGTACTATGGAAAGGCAAACCCATTTATTTTGCCAAAACCAGCGGCACCACAAGTGGTATTAAATATATACCCATCACCAAAGACTCTATTCCCAATCATATAAATACTGCACGAAATGCATTGCTATGTTATATGGCACAAAGTGGCAATTATAGTTTTGCCAATGGAAAATTAATTTTTTTAAGCGGCTCTCCTGTATTAGACCGGGTTGGCGATATACCAACAGGGAGGTTAAGCGGAATTGTAAACCACCATGTACCAAACTATTTACGCACCAACCAATTACCCAGCTACGAAACCAATTGCATTGAAGAATGGGAAACCAAACTTGATAAAATTGTAGAAGAAACTATTAATAAGGATATGACCCTCATCAGTGGAATACCACCCTGGATGCAAATGTATTTTGACCGGTTGACAGAAATCAGTGGTAAAAAAATTAAAGACCTCTTTCCAAACTTTTCGGTAATGGTTCAGGGCGGTGTAAATTTTGAACCTTATAAAGCTAAATTACTCGCCAGCATTGGCAAACCTATCGATTGTATTGAACTATACCCGGCATCGGAAGGTTTTTTTGCCTTTCAGGATAATTATAAAGAACCCGGATTACTGCTAAATACCAACTCAGGAATATTTTATGAATTTGTTCCGGCAAATGAAATTTTTAATGACAAACCCACCCGGCTAAGTTTAAAGGATGTAAAAATTGGTGAAAATTATGCTTTGGTCATTAGTAACAACGCCGGTTTATGGGCATATAATATTGGTGATACGGTAAAATTCATCAGCATTAAACCGCATCGTTTAGTTGTTACGGGCCGTATTAAACACTTCATTTCGGCATTTGGCGAGCATGTTATAGGTGAAGAAGTGGAGAATGCCATGCTATCTGCTGCAAACAATTTAGGATTGAAAATAGTTGAATTTACCGTGGCTCCTATGATAGCCCAAAACCAGGGAAAGAGCTACCACGAGTGGTTTGTTGAATTTGAAGAGGTACCACACGACCTGGAAGCTTTAGCAAAACAGGTTGATGATAATCTCAGGGTAAAAAATGTTTATTATGATGACCTTGTTCAGGGTAACATACTAGAAACACTAAAAATAACCCCGGTAAAAAAGAATGGATTTATTGAATATATGAAAAGCATTGGTAAACTGGGTGGCCAAAATAAAGTACCACGTTTAAGTAACGACAGAATATTGGCCGATAGTTTACAACCTTTTTTAATAAAGGAATAAAGGAACCATTTAATAATAAAATGGATTAGCTACAGTTGCTTTTTACAGCCCCAATGCTTTATTTTATATACATGTTTGCAGAGACTTATCTTTTGCGTTATGCCTTTATAATACAAATTAATATTCCTATATCTTTACCGCCCCTCATTTAAAATATATTATGTCTCAAAAAAGAATTGCAATTTTTGGTTCAACTGGTTCTATTGGCACACAAGCCCTGGAAGTAATTGCAGCCAATATGGATAAATTTTCGGTAGAGGTTTTAACTGCCCAAACTAACGACGAGTTGTTAGTAGAGCAGGCCATGAAATTTAATCCAAATGTTGTAGTTATTGGCGATGAGAAAAAATATAATAAAGTAAAAGAAGCATTGGCAGGAACCGATGTAAAAGTTTTTGCCGGTGAGGCCGCTTTGGAAGAAGTAGCTGCCATGAACATTTACGATTTAATGCTTGCTGCCATTGTTGGCTATGCAGGTTTAAAACCCACCTTACAGGCTATTGAAAACAGGAAAACAGTTGCCCTTGCAAATAAGGAAACCTTAGTTGTGGCCGGCGATATTGTAATGCAAAAAGCGCTTGAAAATAGGGTTGCTGTTATACCTGTTGATAGTGAACACTCCGCCATTTTTCAATGCCTGGTAGGGGAAACACGTAACAAAATTGAAAAAATTATTTTAACAGCCAGCGGCGGACCTTTCAGGGGAAAAAAGCCCAACTTTTTAGTTAACGTAAAAAGAGACCATGCCTTACAACATCCCAACTGGACCATGGGCGCTAAAATTACCATAGACAGTGCAACTTTAATGAACAAGGGTTTAGAAATGATTGAAGCCAAATGGTTATTCAATTTAAAACCCGAACAAATTCAGGTAGTTGTACATCCACAAAGCATTATTCACAGTATGGTTCAGTTTGAGGATGGCAGTATAAAAGCCCAAATGGGGGTACCCGATATGAAATTGCCCATCCAGTATGCTATGACATTTCCGCACCGCCTGCCTAATAATTTTCCCCGTTTTAACTTCCGCAATGTAGCTACTTTAAACTTTGAGGAGCCCGATATGAAAACCTTCAGAAACCTGGGGCTTGCCATAGAAGCGCTAACAAAAGGAGGCAATATGGCCTGCATTCTAAATGCCGCCAACGAAATTGCGGTGTATGCTTTTTTACGCAACCGCATTGGTTTTTTAGATATGACCGAAGTGGTGGAACAAACCATGAACAAAATTACTTTTATTGAAAAGCCTACGTTAGAGGAATATTACGAAAGCGATGGTGAAGCCCGAAATTTTGCCGCTTCCTTAATTCAATTATAGTACTGTTGTGTTGCGAAATAGGTTTTTGGTAACCAACCGCAGGTTATAAATTAAACATTGTTGCGTCGCACACTTGTACATTTTTTACAATAGCAGCCGCAAATTTTAATGAAGTAAGGAACATTTAAGACCTTCTTACAATTTTTCAGCACAATTTTAATTTAAATACAAAAAACAGGAATCATATTTCTGTTACTTTGCGCATTCTTTCTTAAAAACACATTGTTAAACATTGCTAAGGCTTAAGTAAAAGTACAAGTGAGTGACACAACGATGAAGACCAAAGAACAAATTTTGATAAACAAAAAATAAAAATGACATTATTAGCAATTGACTGGAGTAGTGTAGCAGTAAAAACAGGACAGTTTATATTATCTTTTTCCATACTGGTAGTGTTGCACGAAATGGGGCACTTTTTTCCTGCAAAATGGTTTAAATGCAGGGTCGAAAAATTCTATCTTTTTTTTAACCCCTATTTTAGTTTGTGGAAAACCAAGAAGGGAGAAACCGAATATGGTTTGGGCTGGGTTCCCTTTGGTGGCTATGTGAAAATTGCCGGAATGGTTGACGAGAGCATGGATAAGGAACAAATGAAATTACCTCCGCAACCTTACGAGTTTCGTAGCAAACCGGCCTGGCAGCGCCTGATTATAATGGTAGGAGGAGTGGTAGTAAACATTGTTTTGGCCATTGTTTTATTCATGATGATTTTATATGTATGGGGCGAGGAATACCTGCCTGCAAAAAATGTTCAGTATGGAGTTTATGCCGATAGCCTGGCCCAGCAAATTGGTATAAAAGACGGCGATAAAATTGTTTCGATTGACGGTAAGCCTGTAGATGCTTTTGCAACCATTGCACCCGAAATTGTTTTGGGGGAAGCCCGCCAGCTACAAATAATAAGAAACGGATCGCCGGTAAATATTGATGTACCAGATTCGTTTGTAAAAGACCTGAATAAAAGCAAGCTGGAGCATTTTGTATACCCACGTTTTCCTACTTATGTGGATACGGTGCTTTCTACCGCCGATTTTAAAGAAAATAAATTGATAAAAGGCGACCAGATCATCGCTTTTAATGGCACCCCTACCCCCTATTTTCATGAGCTAAACTTATTGAAAAAGGATTTAAAGGATCAGGAAGCCAACTTATCGGTTTTAAGAGGAAAGGATAGTTTGAATGTAAAAGTTCGTTTAAACGATAAAGGACAAATTGGTTTTGCACCAATCGCTCCGGAAGAGTTATTTGGAACAACTGTTAAAAAATATACCCTGGCACAGTCGGTACCCGCTGGTTTTACAAAATGTTTTGAAACATTGGGCCGTTATGTTACAGGCTTAAAGCAATTGTTTACCGGCAAGGTAAATGCCAGCGATAGTCTGGGCAGTGTTATTAGTATTGGCAACACTTTTCCTGGCACCTGGGATTGGCAGCGTTTCTGGACGTTAACGGCCATATTCTCCATAATACTGGCGTTTATGAATATTTTGCCCATTCCTGCTTTAGATGGTGGCCACGCCTTGTTTACACTAGTTGAAATGATTACAGGCCGTAAGCCCGGCGATAAGTTTATGGAATATGCTCAAATGGTGGGTATGGTATTATTACTCGGTTTGATGGCTTACGCATTGGGATTAGATGTTTGGCGGATATTTAAGTGAGGAGTTATTAATTGAGAGTTATGAATTATGAGTTGAGAAGTATGAATTATGAGTTGAGAATTATGAGTTATGAGTGTTGGAATGGGATTATTTTGAGGGTTGAGCTGGATTCCTTTTTACTTTTGCCTTTTAATTTTTACTTTTGCAATAATAACCCCGGGGCTGTATTGGTTTTGACAGCATAGGTTGTTGTGGGTATAAGCATGCAGTGCGTTGGACCATTAGCACTATAATCTGAAAGTTCAAACAATAAAAGGCGAAAATACTTACGCCATGGCTGCCTAATTCAGAGAATTAGCACTCATTATGGCCAGGATGCAGGCAGGCCCTTTGCCGCGCTCCTCTGCTGAATTAAAAAGAAAAAGGGACGCTGATACATAAGGCTGTGCATGTATCTTAAGACTATACAGCTAAGGGGATGTTTGGTTCGTCCGGCTCCGGCCATCTCCCGACAAATAATTCCGGAATAAGCATGTAGAAGGCTTATGGCAGATATGTTTGGACAGCGGTTCGACTCCGCTCAGCTCCACAAAAAAAGAGGTTACCAAAATGGTGACCTCTTTTTTATTGTATGATCAACTTGTTTTTAAAACAGGAATATTAATAACTTAAAAAATATTCATATAATAAAAAGGACCGTCATCAAAATTGCTTTTGTGACGGCCTTTAGAATTAACCCCCCAAGAATTAATCTCCTTTTTCGTTAACTTAGAATTAAATAACCAGATAAAACGAATATATATTTTAAAAATTTCAATGTTGAATTTTAAGGAATTTGAACCCTTTACTTCTTTATTGTTGATGCAATTTCATTTAATTAATTGTTACAAAAAATACCTAACTCTAGGTATATTACAGATTAAAACAAAATTAACTGCTACAGCCAACCTATATAAGTACCATTTACAATGAACACATCTTATTTTACACAGTCTGAAACTGCGGAAATTACGAATAGGCAAGTTTTCTCCATAGAACAGGGTATTGCTAACGGAAAAATTACCCTGGAGGCTATAGGAGAAATAATGCCCGGAGCTCTTATGCTACACGATATGAGTGCCCTGGAGATT
>JBBSJX010000223.1:0-6793 GCA_038256825.1 Chitinophagales bacterium | reverse complement strand
TTAAACTTTGGGTGGTTTCAATTGTAAGTTGGGGTTGTTTTGATGCAAAAAAAATTAGGTGTTAGAAAAGTGGGCAAGTATCAATTTTAAGTTTTTGCAAATTTTTAAAATAGGTTTTAATCCATTATTGTCCGACAAACGTACAAAAAAAGAGAGTATATAGCTGTATAGCTTACTGGTACTACATTTCAAATTTAATTTGAAAAGCAGGGGGTGTTGTTTTTTTAGGTGGTGGTTTGGGTTTGCTATCCTTTTTGAAGCGTTTTCTTTTAAGTTTATACGCCTCAATGATAGCTGAGAGGTCTACATAGTTCATGATATGCAAGCGGATGATAGTAGCTAGTATTGAAAAAGCCATTTTGGACTTGTGTGACTTGTAGGTTACATCTAAGAGCAACAAAGCTATCAGGGCGCACCAAATTTGTGTTTCAATTGCATTTGCATTATCTCCAAAGAAGTAAGTAAGCGGAAAGTTTTGTTTTAATTTTTTGAAGAATGTTTCTATTTGCCAGCGGTTTTCATATACAGCGGCTATCTCTACAGCTGTAAGTTCAAAGTTATTGGTAATGTACACAAAAGCTTTCCCATACCTTTCTGAAAAGAATGCTACTCTTCTCATTTGTTGTTTTATTTCTTCTTTATTTACCGTGTAGGTTACTTCTATTTTTTCATCTTTTAATATATGCTGCGCATCGTTTGGCAGCGCAAACTCTTCAATAGCTCTATAATCTGCATTTTCTTTTTGACGGGTTACATAAAAGATACTTCTTTTCGTAAACGCATCGAACTGCATGTAGTTGATATAGGCTTTATCAAAAGCAATGATGGAGTAATCGGGTAGCTCTTTAATGTATTTATAAAACTGCTGGTCGTGTAGAGCTGCGGCTGTGTATTTAATAAACGAAGGCATATTGGTCTGTGCATTTAGAAGGGTATGCACCTTCATACCGCCTTTACTTTTTCCATCTTTTCGTTTACGGCCTGCTGGTTTCAAAATCGCTTTGAATAACGAAATGGTGGTACTATCGAGAATATAGAGCCGCTGGAGCAGGGATGATTTTAAGGGGCTGTCCGAGATACTGTGCTTATAAAAGCCATACAACTTCTGATAAATAGTACCAAACACTTTGGAAGGCCTCTGCTTATTACCATCGCTTAACGTACTGCGTGGCGGCACACGGCTTAAGTTCAAATGGTTAAGCTTACCCTGGCAAACCTCAAGCCCATGCTGCACCTCGCGCAAGGAAGTACAGTTGGTGTAAATACCGTAAAGCATACTTACCAAGTGATCCCAAAGAAATAATTTTTTATAGCATCGGTTAGCTTTATGCTCCTGAATGGTTTGCTTAATAATGGAGTGGTCCAGTAAAGAAAGCAATTGGCTAAAGATGGGCTGTCCGACAAAATCTGTAGATTTGTTCATGTCATTTTTTTGGTGTGGTAACTACAAATATGACAAAGGGTGGCCAAATGACCACCCTTATTTTTTTATTTATCTCGGACAACAGTGATTTATAATTAAAAATAAATTTAAAAAATTTTAAAGATGTAACTGAATATTTTTAATTCATTAATACTATTATGAAACCCATTAATATTAATAAGTAAATTTTAATACAACTAATTAAACATTTATTTTAATAAAAGTTGCATACAGAACTGCGGTACAAGTGAGTGACACAACAATGCTTGATTATTACGAAGAAGCCGGAACCAAAAAAACAATACACAAAATTAGAGACCGGTTAAAAACTTTTTATAAACGAGTATAAAGGAATAATGAATTTATCAGTAAAATGTAATTATGCTAATCTTGAAATCAGATTTTCGAATTGTGCTTGAAAACAAAAGTCATATCCACCGGTACCTGAAACGGAAACATTTGGTGACTGAAAGTAAACCTCCAGCAACCTGTTAATTTTTAACGCTTCGGCAATAGAAAATGGAAAAGATTGGTTACCTATAAAAAGCTTGCAACCTGCAATTATTTTTGCCATCTCAAGAAAGTGGTTAACCTTTAGGTGCACTATAGCCGGAATCATTTTTTGCATATCTTCAAATTCTGCTTCTACCCCTATAAAATAAATATTGGTATAGTACTGCAGAAAACTATAATCTATTCCGGGAGCCCTGTATCGCTGGCTTCTCGCAACAATAATAGACTGGGAAAAATTAGTATCTGGTTCAACAAATAACCAGGGCTCGTGTACGGGGTAGTTGGTTGCGAAACATAAAAAATACCAGCGTATAATATTGCCGCGGTTTAATTGCAAAGGGTATTGCCGCACCATATCCAGGTCATAATCTATAGGTTGGTTGGTATATTCATTTACCGTTGCAAAAGCATTTTGTGCAAGTAAAAGCGGCTGCAACATTTGCAGCATTTTTTCATTTAGCATTACGCCGCCCAGTGGGTGTGGCGACTTACCATAATGCCCTTTTTGATGCAGGTTAAGGTGCAGGTGAATAGGCTTTCCATTACTTAAAGCAAGCATGCATGGTATGGAATAAATAATATCGCCGGCATTGCCGCTATGTTTAAAATGGTATTCATTTTTACCGGCAATTTGTAAAGCAGGGGGTGAAACGTGACTGAGCTTTTTTAAAAAATCCTTGTTTTTATAACTTTCAGGATCTTTTAATTTGAGCATTATTTTTTGCAGTGGGTTCATGCGGCGTTTTTAACAGCAATAAGTGAAGGACAACCATTTTCGCCGGGATGTGCAGTTACACTGTACCCAAGCGTGGTAAGAAAACTGGTCAGGTATTGTTCATTTTTCGTTTCTTCATCCATAGGGTGTACCTCTATAATAATGGTGTGGATGCCATTAAACACTTCAGCAGGAGAATTGTAGAGGATTGAATATTCACTTCCTTCGCAATCTAATTTAAGCAAGTCGATTTTTGCAAGTTGGTTGGCCAACAAAATACTTTTTAACGAAACTGCATCCACTATTTCGCTGCGTGTATTTTCTACAGCAAATTCCTTGTACACTGAAGCAATGACCGAATTGCCATTTTCTCCGTCGAAAAATATTTCTATAGTGCCTTCATTATTGCCGGTTACAGCCTGCTTGTTTAGTTGTATGCTATTTTTTATGACCGGATTCAGGCCAATATTATGCACAAATAAATCGATGTTTTTTTGCATAGGCTCAAATGCCAAAACTCTTGCCTGTGGCCGTGCCGCCAACAACTGGAAAGTGAAATAACCCACGTTGGCTCCAATATCGAGCACTACAGGTTTGGCTGGAAGTAATTTAAGGAGTGATTTAAAATCATAAAAATCTTCCATAAACATTTCCCTGAACACATGGTAAAAAGCAGGAGGAACATCAAACGCCAGTTCGGTTCCTTTGGTGATGTATCGCACGGTTTCGCCCTTATCGGATTTACGTTTAAAATACAACCCCCAGTTGACTATATATTTTGCAAGCGTAAAATACTTTTTTAATGACATGGCCTTGTTTTGTAGTTACGCGAATGTAAAATTATTTTCAGCAGCTTATTATATAAAATAGGTGTGGTTATGCAAAGCAAAGCGCTTGCTCATAATAATTTTTTATACACTTCAATATAGGATCGTGCGGCTATATCCCAGTTAAACTTAGCAGCCCGCGCTTTTATTTTATCCTCTGGATTTGTAGTTTCATAATGATGCATTCCTTCCAAAAAACGGTTGCGCATATAAGCAGATTCAAAATTTTTAAAATAATAAGCTTCCTCACCTCCTATTTCGGGCATACTGGTTTCGGTAGACAAGAACACTGGCTTGCCGAAATGCATGGCCTCTAAAGCAGGCATTCCAAAACCTTCGGCTATGGACGGAAATAAGAAAGCAGTGCAATTTTTATAATAGTAATATTTATCCTCTTCGGTTACCGCTCCAATTAATTTTACCCGGTCGGCCACCCCATGTTTAATGGCCTCTCTTCGTATTTGGTCAGCATAATCAAAATGGTTAAGCCCGGCAATTACCAGTTCAAAATCATTATCCTTTAACAATGCAGGCAATACATGAAAATTTTTTCGGGGCTGAACCAGGCCAATTGAAAACAAAAACTTGTTTGCGGGTTTATAAGCCGGAACTGTGTGTGATTCAAATTGCTTTACCCTAAAACCATTATAAACAACCTGGGTGGGCGTGTTTTTAAAATCCATGTGGTTTGCCGCAAAGTCCAGCGCAAACCGGCTGATGCCAGTTATAAAATCAGCCCTGTCAATACGATCCTGCATTTGTTTAAGCAGACGTTTGTTTCGTTTTACATTCTCTTTTTCTTCAATTAAAAAACTAAGATCGTGCAAGGTGAACACATTCTTTGTTCGGCTGTTAAAAGGGCGGTACCACGATAAGGAGGTGGTTACATGCCAGAGATCAAACTTTGAAGTGCCCCAACGATAATATTTGTCGATTGATTTTTGTTGTTCGTATTGAACGCCATTGCCAAATAATCCAAATTTATTTTTGGGCAGGTAGAAATGAAAGTTTATATCAGGCTCATTGATAGTAGCCATAGCCTGCCCTAATTCGTAACAAAAAGTGTATAACCCATTGTATGGATTGTGGCGCAACCGGTGCATATCAACTAAAACCTCTTTCATTGTACCTTTTTTGTAAAAATAATCCGGTGCAGGTAATTACGCTGCAAGATTATGAATGTTTACAAAAGATGTGAAACAGATTATAACGGTTGTATTAAATTGTGAACCATAACGGTAAAAATTTATTATGAAACTGCTGCTTAAATATTTACAACCATACAAAGGGTTAATCGCGTTGGCTTTATTTCTTGCTGCGGTTAACCAGGTGTTTTCCTTATTCAGCCCCATGATTATTGGAAAAATAATGGATAACCTGGCCACCCGGCCACACACAACCGACACGGGAGCTGTTCGCAACCAGCAACAATATTTATCGGGGGTGCTTTATTTTTTGGGCCTTCTTATTGGCACCGCCATGATAAGCCGGATTGCAAAAGCCTTTCAGGATTATGTGGTGAATGTGATCATCCAGAAATTTGGAGCTAAAATATTTACCGACGGTTTACGCCACAGCATGCGCCTGCCCTACCAGGAATTTGAAGACCAGCGTAGTGGTGAAACCTTATCCATTTTAACAAAAGTGAGGGCCGATACCGAAAAGTTCATCGGCTTTTTCATTAACATATTTTTTGGCATATTGGTGAGTGTTGTATTTGTTTCAATATATGCTGCCAGTTTGCATTGGAGCATTGTACCTACCTACGTTATGGGTATGATCATTTTAGGCATTGTTACCAGCATTCTCAGCCGGAAAATAAAACACATTCAAAAAAATATAGTTAAGGAAACAACCATGCTGGCCGGTACCACCACCGAAAGCCTGCGCAATATTGAATTGGTAAAAAGCCTGGGACTTACTGAGCAGGAGGTAAAACGCCTGAACAATAACACCTATAAAATACTGGGGCTGGAGCTTAGAAAAGTAAAGAGCATTAGAACGTTGAGTTTTATACAGGGTACTCTGGTAAACTTTTTACAACAGATAATCAGCTTTACTTTATTGTTCCTCATTTTTAAAGATGTACTAACACCCGGACAGTTTTTAGCCCTGCAGTTTTATGGCTTTTTTATTTTTGGACCCATGCAGGAAATGGGCAACATCATTATCAGCTACCGTGAGGCAGAAGCCAGCCTGCAAAATTTTCATACGGTAATGAATAAACCGGTAGAAGCCAAACCCCTAAAACCCACAAGTGTGGGCGGCATTGAAGAACTGGAATTTCGTAACATTAGCTTTAAGCACAAATCGGCCCAGTTTAAGGCGCTCGACGATATTAGTTTTGATGTAAAGAAAGGTGAAACCATTGCCTTTGTAGGCCCTTCCGGTGCCGGTAAGAGTACACTGGTAAAATTGCTGGTGGGTTTATATCGCCCACAGGAAGGAGGAATTTACTATAACGGCATTTCAAGCAACGAAATAAGTTTTGATGAACTGCGTGAACAGATTGGTTTTGTAACACAGGACACCCAGTTATTTGCCGGCACCATCCGCGAAAATTTATTATTTGTAAACCCTGATGCTTCCGATGAAGACATGAACGAAGTGTTGCGCATGGCGAGTTGCAATTATATTTTAAGCAAAGCCGAAAACGGTTTAGATACGATTATAGGCGAAGGCGGTTTAAAGTTAAGCGGTGGCGAAAAACAACGCCTTTCAATTGCCCGGTCACTTTTGCGCCACCCGCATATGTTAATTTTTGATGAAGCCACTTCATCGCTCGATAGCATTACTGAAGAAGAAATTACCTCAACCATCATTAATATTTCATCGTTAAAGGAGCAAATAACCGTACTGATTGCGCACCGCCTCAGCACTATAATGCATGCCGACCGAATATATGTACTTGAGAAAGGCCGGGTAGTTGAGTTGGGCAGTCACCAGGACCTGATTACAGATAAGGGTTTGTATTATGCCATGTGGCGGCAACAAATTGGTGAAAGAAAAGTGGCAGGTAAAACTGTTTTGACATAATTGAGAATAAATTAATTTAAATGGTTTGGATACCAGCATTTGTTTTTAATGGCAGCATTGTTGCGTCGCAATCCGTTTATCGGCATCACAACTATCAGCATTTATTACCATTAATTTATTGAAGCCATCAGGTGTAAAGCTTTCTTCCAACTAAATTCAGTTTCTAAACTCCTGTGTAACCATTAAACCATGAACACCCCCATCAACAATGCCAATGCCTACACGGCCATAAGCAGTACTCAAAATATTGGCTTTATGGCCAGGCGAATTCATTAACCC
>JBBSJX010000222.1:0-6798 GCA_038256825.1 Chitinophagales bacterium | reverse complement strand
GGCATGAAAAATAAAAATTAAAAAGGAAAAATTAAAAATTAAAAAGAGTAACCGGGAATAATTACTTACTTAGTTCCATTATAATGTCCCATTCTTCGTTGGTTATGCGGCAAACGCTTAGGCGGCCAAGGCGAACCAATTCAATACCTTCCAATCGTTTGTCGGCTTTTATGGTTGCAAGAGTTACCGGCTTTTTTAATTTTTTGAATGGCTTAAAGTTGACTGCTACCCAATTTTGATCTTCGGTTGTTGGATCCTGGTAGGCTACTTTGGAGACTTTGGCGATACCTACAATTTCTAAACCTTCGTTGCTGTGATAATAAAAAACCTGGTCGCCTTTTTTCATTTCGCGGAGGTTGTTACGGGCTGCATAATTGCGTACCCCATCCCAAAAGGTTTCTTTATCTGCTAAAAATTTATCCCAACTGTATTTAAAGGGTTCAGACTTAATAAGCCAATGTGCCATGAATGATAGATTTGGGAAGGTTAATTGAAAGTGGAAATTAATAACTGGTGTTTAATGC
Organism: Chitinophagales bacterium; assembly: GCA_038256825.1. Lineage (GTDB taxonomy): Bacteria > Bacteroidota > Bacteroidia > Chitinophagales > Chitinophagaceae > Segetibacter. Next base: position 6,274 of record JBBSJX010000222.1, on the reverse strand, counting down.
TGCATATAAAACAAAAGTACAAGTGTGCGACGCAAGTAAAGCAGAAGGTTGTTGCAATGCCGGTAACACAAAAAAAAATAATAATTATTACCAACCCTGAACCAAAACATCGGCCAGGTGAAGGGTTTTAATGTCAAATCCTTTTTTGCGGATGTAGCCATCCAGGTGCATTAAACAACTCAAATCGGTACTGATAATATAATCGGCGCCCGTGGCTATAGCATTATTTACTTTTTGATCGGCCATGCTACCACTGATTGCCTCAAATTTTACGGCGAAAGTGCCACCGAAACCACAGCAGGTTTCCACATCAACCATTTCAACCATTTCGAGCCCCTTTACATTATTGAGTAAGGTGCGGGGTTCTGTTTTTATTTTGCACTCGCGTAATGCGGCGCAGCTATCGTGGTAGGTGGCTTTGCCTTGCAGTTCGGCCCCAAAATCAGTGATGCCCAATACTTTTACCAGGAACTCACTGAACTCAAAAGTGCGCTCAGCCAATTTTAAAACGCTGTTGTGAACAGAGGAATTATCGAATAATTTGGAATAGTTATTACGAACAAAACCTACACAACTTGCGCTGGGAGATACGATGTAAGCCGGATCCTCAAAATCTTTTAAAAATTTTGAACAAACTGATTTAGACTCTTCCCAATAACCGGCGTTAAATGCAGGTTGGCCGCAACAGGTTTGATTTTTATTATAGGAAACATTACAACCCGCTTTTTCCAAAACCCTAACCATGTTAAACCCGGTTTCGGGATATAACTGGTCGACAAAGCAGGGTATAAAAATTTGTACATCCATAAAATTTGTGCTTTTTAAAGCGACTGTTATTTATTGCTTATCCAGCGTTTTGACTAGCGACTTAGCCATGCTTCGATTGTACGCAATCATTTTTATTGCGGTAGTTGCCGCTTCCTCACCTTTATGCCCGTGTGCGCCACCAATGCGTGCCATTGCCTGTATTTCGTTTTCAACCGTTAACACTCCAAAAATGGTGGGTACGCTTAAAGATAAATTTAATTGCATAATGCCATCGGTAATGCCTTTGCATACATAATCAAAATGAGGGGTGTCGCCCCTGATTATTGTGGCCAGTGCAATAAAAGCATCAGCTTTTCTTGCACTTTTATCGCTAAACGCCTTAATTGCAAAAGGCACTTCAAATGCTCCCGGAACCACAACTGTTTTAAATTTTACACCATTGGCCTTTAATACTTTTTTACAGCCGGCCTCAAGCTTATCAATAATATGAGCGTTCCATTCTGTTTTAACTATAATAACAAAGGCATCCGTTAATTGAGGGATGCCTTTGTTTAATGCAGTATTTCCTTGTGTTGCCATATTATTTTACGCTAAAATCGTTTTTGTCAACGCTTAAACGGTAAATGTATTTATCAATAGAAAATCCTTTTTCGGTACGGGGATATTTCTCTTTAATTTCTTTATAAATTTCAACGGCTTCATTGTTTTTGCCAACGCTTTCTAATAAGAAGCCTGCGCGAAATAAAAATTCTGAAGAGTTGTAATCATCTTCGGGAAAAGTGTGACCTGCTTTCTTGTAATTGTCAACTGCTTCGTCGTTTTTCTTTAACTCACTATATGCATCGCCCATACGGCCATAAGCGATCATTTGTATTTGCTTAGAATCGGAACTAAATTCTTTAAGGTATTTAACGGCGTTATTGTAATCGCTGTTTTTTAAAAATATGATACCTGCATAAAAATTAGCCAAATTAGCGGATTTTGTGCCACCATAATTTTTAATAATGTTCAAAAAGCCTTTGTTATTTCCATCGCCGTTTAAAGCTAAGTTTAAGCTATCGTTTTTAAAGTATTCCTGAGCTTTAAACATAGCTACTGCTGCTTTTTCTTCAGCGGGTTCTTTAAAATATTTAGCGTAAGCAAACCATCCACCAACTACCAAAATGATTGCAATTGAAACGCCGATGATGGCTTTTTGGTTTGCTTCCCAAAATCCCATTGCTCTTTCCAAAGGATCATGTTCCACCACAACTTCCTTTACCTTAGTTTCTGCCATTTTAAATTTTTAATTGTTGTTCTTAATTTTTAGGGGTTGATAAACAGTAACTGACTGTTATATTTTAATCTGTAATAAATGGATAATCCTGGTCAACATAAACATCCTTTAATAATTCGCTGTCATCAGGGAAAGGGCTTTCTTCAGCAAACTTTACGCTCTGGTCAACCACATCATTAATACGATTATCAATTGCATCCAATTCTTCCTGCGAAGCAAATTCGTTTTCAAGAATTTTTTTAGTAACCAGGGTAATCGGATCTTTTACTTTGTATTCTTCCAATTCTTCCTTACGGCGGTATTTTTGAGGATCGCTAATTGAGTGACCTTTGTAGCGATAGGTTTTCATTTCCAATAAAGTTGGACCACCTTTTTCGCGGGCACGGGTTACTGCACGGGCAACAGCATCATGAACCGCTTCAGGGTTCATACCATCTACCATATCGCCCGGCATGTCGTATCCATCAGCCAATTTATAAATATCAACTACATTACTGGTTCTTTCAACCGAAGTACCCATTGCATAATTATTATTCTCACAAATAAATATAACCGGCAGCTTCCACAGCATGGCCATGTTAAATGTTTCGTGCAATATTCCCTGGCGGGCAGCGCCATCACCAAAAAAGCAAAGCACAACATTATCGGTTCCTTTATATTGCTCGGCAAAGGCTAAACCACCTGCGGTACCAATTTGTGCACCTACAATACCATGTCCACCAAAAAAACGCTCTTTTACACCAAAAAAGTGCATACTTCCACCTTTACCCTTGGCGCAACCGGTGGCCTTACCATATAATTCTGCCATACAAGCATCAGCAGTAATGCCTTTAGCTAAAGCAAAAGCATGGTCGCGATAAGCAGTAATGTAAATATCTTCCTGACGGGTAGCCGTCATAGCACCGGCGGCAAGTGCCTCCTGGCCAATATAGGCGTGAAAAAATCCCCTGATCTTACCAGCCATTTTATACTTCTCTTCTGCCTTTAGTTCAAACTGGCGAATGAGTTGCATTAACTCGTACCAGTACAAATATGTTTCTTTGGAGAATTTGGTTGCCACAGTTTCAAATTTTTTGAGCCGCAAATATAAGTGATTAGCCTCAAATATAAACCGGTAAAAAACGCAAATTTTCAATGCTTCGGCTTCAATTAACAACAATAATCAAAGCCTTTCGCAAAAGTGGCTATTACCTTTTCCCATATTGCTTAAAAGGCTATTAATCAATATTACAATTGGAAAATTAAAGATGGTCTTCTCATCTTTTTTCTTATTTATGGGCTATCAATTATTATCTGTTTCTAAAATCTTTGTGTTTGGAGGGCTTATCAAATGCAAAAACAGTGTAAAACTTGCTGTCCATTTTTATATAGAAAGATCTGCGCTTAACTTGCAGCCCCCATGTTATTGTTGCAAAACATATCGCTTTACCAATTTAAAAATTACATTTCTGATCTATACTCAATCAATCAGAATGTAATTGGCATTTGCGGAAACAATGGCCTGGGTAAAACCAATTTGTTAGATGCTATTTATTTTTTGTGCTTTAGTAAAAGTTATTTCAGCAAGACTGATAGCGCCACAATACATAAAGGATTACACGGCATGCGCCTGGAGGGCAACTTTATTAAGCAGGATCAACCTGAAAAAATTGTTTGCATTTTACGTGAGAACAATAAAAAGGAACTACAGCGTAATGGTGAAGATTACAAAAAGTTAAGCCTGCACATAGGTCAATTTCCGGTGGTGATGATTGCCCCCGATGATGTGGACCTTATTATTGGCGGTAGCGAAGGCCGCAGAAAATTTATAGACACACTGTTAAGCCAGCTTGATGCACAATACCTGCAATTGCTGATACAATACACCAAAGTTTTGCAGCAACGTAACAGTTTTTTAAAGTCATCCGCCGAACGGGGTTATACGGATGAAGCGTTGCTTGAAATTTTAAACCTGCAACTGGTTAAACCCGGGAAAGTAATATTTGAGAAAAGGAAGCACTTTTTGCAACGATTTTTGCCTGCGGTTGCAGAAAGTTACTTACAGATTGCCGGAACGGACGAACCTATTAATTTAACTTATTCCAGTCCTTTGTTTGAAGCGGATTTTGCAAAATTGCTGATCGCCTATCAACCAAAAGACCTGGCATTGCAACGTACTACTATCGGAATTCATAAAGATGATATAGAATTGAAGCTGCAAAGCGACCCCTTTAAATACATTGCTTCGCAGGGACAGCGCAAAAGTTTGTTGTTTGCTTTAAAGCTGGCGGCATTTGATGAAATGAAATTAGTAAAAGGATTTGCTCCCATTTTATTGCTTGATGATGTTTTTGAAAAACTGGACTCAGGCAGAATGCACAACCTTTTAATTAAAGTTTGTAACGGAAATACCGGGCAGGTATTTATTACCGATACAGATAAACAAAGATTAGAACAATCGCTTACGGCTTTAAACGTACCATTTCAATTGATAGAGTTATAACTTAAAAACTTCCCAAATAAATGATGAAGCTCTAATCTTCTACCCTGCTGATTATATTTTCAAATATAAAAGTGCTTGCAAACCTTCAACAACCATAGGCAAGCTGCCACGATGCTATGAAAAACTGACCTTGAACCGTTCCAATTCATCGGAAGCAACGATGATGCCATGAAAAGGATTGCTGGTATCCAAATTATTATTTACGTAGAGCATGCATTTGTTTTTAGGAGCATTCTAATAAGGATGGCAAAGTAGTGATGCTTACCTTTACACATTAAGTTGTACCCACCATGCCCGATAGAACCTGGTTTTTAGATTGGTTTAATTCACCATATTACCACCTGCTATATAAGAACAGAGATGATGATGAAGCCCTGGCTTTTATTAATAAATTAATTGAACATTTAGAGCCTATCCCGCAAAGTTCCATGCTGGATGTTGCCTGTGGTAAGGGCAGGCACAGTAAGGCTTTGGCTGATATGGGATTTGATGTAACCGGGATTGATATTTCACTTGAATCGATCATGGAAGCACAAAGTTTTGAAAACGATTCGCTTCATTTTTTTCAGCATGATATGCGTTTACCTTTCAGAATAAATTATTTTGATTACGCTTTTAATTTTTTTACCAGCTTTGGCTATTTTAAAACAGACCGGGAACATAATAATGCCATACGCACCATTGCGCAGTCGTTAAAAGCCAACGGTACCTTTGTAATGGATTATTTAAATGTTCACTTTGCAGAGGATACCCTGGAAACAAAACTGCAAAAAAATGTAAACGGGGTGCATTTCCATATATCGAAATGGCATAGCGAGGAGCACTTTTATAAACAGATACAAGTTGAAGAAAACGGGTTGGATTTTAAGCACCTGTACACCGAAAAGGTTGCCAAATTTACTTTGGGAAATTTTACCGAAATGTTTGCTTACCAGGGATTGCAGATACAGGAAGTTTTTGGCGATTATCATTTTGCACCATACGATCTCCGCAAATCGCCCCGGCTTATTATGATCGCAAAAAAAATAAGAGTATAAAAGATAATTTTGGAGCCAGGCATTTGCGCTTCATTGTAACTGCCGTTGCGTCGCACTCTTGTACTGTTAATCACTATTCAGCAACTATTTTTCATGTAATACCTGGCTTAACTATAAATCATTTTTTATAGTTATTTTTTGAGCAACCGATCAACAGTATCAGTAAACCTTTTCTTCGACAACTCATAATACGGCCCGCTTCCAGGTCCATAAAAATTGGTATGTATATCACTTACATTACCCTTTTTATCAATAAAAAGCGTAGTAGGAAACGATTTAATGGCCGTTAATTGAGGTAACGTTTTTTCTGCTTTTAGATCGTCACCTGCGGTTACCCCGGTTATTAGCATGGGATATTGTACATCATACAAATTCTTAAATTTTTCTACACTTTTTTTAGAACGTTCCTTGTCTGTAGTATATTCATAAGCAAGGGCAATTACCTCCACTCCTTTGTCTTTGTTCTGCTTATAGTATTCAGAAAGAAATTTGGTTTCATCAAGACAATTTGCACACCAGCTTCCAAAAATCTGGACGATCACCACTTTATTTTTATATTTCTCGTCGTTAATCGATACCGGGTTTCCCTGGAGGTCGTTAAAAGTAAAATCAAGTTTAGACTGGCCATCGCGCAGTCTTGTGGGATCACTTATTACAGGTAATTCAACCGCTTCGTCTTTCTCTGCCACCCATGTTTCTTTACCTGTTAAG
>JBBSJX010000221.1:0-6800 GCA_038256825.1 Chitinophagales bacterium | reverse complement strand
GTCCCACGATGTACCCTTAAAATCTACTTTTCCGTCGATACCCGGGCCAATAAAAGTTTCGGCAATCCCAGTTTTGCCTAAGAACTCATCCTCAATTTCGCTTGAGCTTTTGCGTGACCACATAATGTTTTTCAAGCTTTTTCTAAAGAGTAATATTGACAAAATGGAGCTTGCCATAAATAAAATAAGCTGGGTATTTATGCCCAGCGGCATAAACAAGGTTAGCAGGGCCACTACCCATGCTCCCGCTCCAAAAAAGAAAAGTATAAGGCCTGGAACAACAAATTCAAGAATGAGAAAAACAAACCCAATGATGAACCAGACAAGTGGTGCGTTTTGTAAATATTCCATAGTAAAGTTTTGGTTGAGGTTCACTGCCAGCGGTTAAATATACCGCAATGCTCATCACAATAGCATTTAAAACACAAATCATTATAGAATTTAAATTAGCCAAACGAATAACTCATACTTCCATCCTTCTCATCCTTTAATGCAATATTGTATTGCATTAACTGGTTTCTTATTTTATCCGACGTTACAAAATCCTTTTTGGATTTTGCCTCTTTTCTCAATTCAATCAACACTCGTAAAACGCCATCTAGTTTAGTGTAATCGCCCTGTAATTCGCTTTTTAAACCAAAAACGTTTTCAATAAAAACTTTCATTTGCTGTTGTAATAACTCCAACGTTTCTTTCTTCAGCGCATCTGCCGGCAGGTGTTTATCCTTTATCGAATTAATAACCGGCACCAGCTCAAACATGCTTGCCAAAACCCGTGCAGTATTTAAATCGTCGTTCATGTATTCATCAAACTCACTTACCAGTTTGTTAACTTTCTCACCTAATTCAGTATCCACATTCGCTGCATCAAAAGCCATCTTTGCTATATCGAACTTCTGTAGCGTTTCATGTGCTTCCCATAAACGCCTTAAACCTTTTTCGGCTGCCTGCAGGGCTTCGTTTCCAAAATCGAGTGTACTGCGATAGTGGGTTTGTAATATAAAAAAGCGGATCGTCATGGCGCTAAACCCTTGCGATAACAACGGGTGGTTACCACTAAACATTTCGCTTAACTTAATAACGTTGTTATAGCTTTTACCCATTTTTTTACCATTAATGGTTATCATATTATTGTGCAACCAGTAACGGGCAGGAGTAACATTATTGCAAACTGTACTTTGCGCAATCTCACATTCGTGATGCGGAAACTGCAGGTCCATTCCACCACCATGTATATCGAATTGTGCGCCCAGATACTTTGCACTCATAGCCGAGCATTCAATATGCCAGCCGGGAAAACCCTGGCCCCAGGGGCTATTCCACCGCATGATGTGCTCAGGAGGAGCCTTTTTCCAAAGGGCAAAATCCGATTTATTCCTTTTTTCGGCCTGGTTATCCAGTTCACGGGTGCTTTCAACCTGTTCGTCTAAAACCCGGCCGCTCAACATACCATATGGCAATCCTTTGGCCGAAAAATCGGTGTTGTATTTCTCTACATCAAAGTATACACTGCCGTTTACTTCGTATGCATAACCATCCGCAATTATTTTTACAATCATGTCTATCTGCTCCACAATATGCCCCGTTGCGGTAGGTTCAATACTGGGTTCCTCGTTATTAAACTGGTGCATTGCCCAATGAAAAAGGTTGGTATATTTTTGCACCAGCTCCATAGGTTCCAGCTTTTCCAATACCGCCTTTTTACTTATTTTATCTTCAGCTTCACGTCCTTCTTCTTCAAAATGTCCTGCATCGGTAATATTACGTACATACCTAACCTTATAGCCCAGGTATTTTAAATAACGGTTAACAATATCAAAAGTTATAAAGGGTCGGGCATGGCCTAAATGGCTTTCGCCGCTTACGGTAGGGCCACAAACATACATGCCCACATGGCCCGGAGTGATTGATTCAAATACTTCTTTTTGCCTGCTAAGCGAATTGTATACTTTAAATTGCGACATAGTGTTATGATTAAAATCCAAAAAAAATAAATGTAAATACGGGGAGGAATATAAATCAACAACAACAGTAGAAGGCGGGACGTGTAAAGAAAATCATATTATACATTGAAACGCGAAGATACTAATTTGTAATTATTGATATAACTATGCTTTTGTTAACCACCATACCGTTAAATTTTTTTGTTAACAAGCTTAATCGCTTTTCTCAACCCCGGTTGTAGCCTGACCGACCTTTGGCGGTTCACTCACTTGTACTGTTTTATCATTGAACAGCAACTTCATTTACCTGTTGAACATAATCTAAAGTATCTATTTTAAACTAACATCAGCCACCAGCATCAGGTGATCGCTTAAGCCTTCGTCAACCATATCAAACTGGTGAATTTTGAACTTAAGATCAGGTAAAATATAATCTATACGCAGGGTGGGTGCCAGGGCTATATAGGTTCGGCCAATACCAAGCGAGGTTTCTAAAAAGGCATCCTGTCTGTTTTTACTTATCAGGTTGTAAGTATACCCGTTTGGTACGTCGTTAAAATCACCGCAAATAATAGTAGGATATGGCGCCTCATCAATTTTATCTTTTACAATCCGTGCCTGCTCGCCACGGCGGGTAAAAGCAATCTTCATTTTCTGAAAAATGTTTCGCGAAGCATCAAGCGCTTCCTCTTCATTATTTCTTATTTGCTCCATACCCTCATAATCCTGCTTATTAAACTTAAACGACTGCAGGTGGGTTGTAAAAATCCGGATGGTATCGGTAGGCGTAACTACATCTGCAAATACAAGGCTTTCGCCCAGTGACCCCGGATATTGAAACCGTACTGATTTCAAAATGGGGTAACGGGAAAAAATAATACTTCCTGCTTTATAGCCAATACTCTTCTTTTTAAAATCTTCAGAAAAAAAATAATAAGGATATTTTTTAGAAAACAAACGAATGTTATCCTGCACATTTGAATGGTTAAATTCCTGCAGGCAAATGATGTCGGGTTTTTGAGATATAATAGCCTCCGCAATAGATAAACGGTCTATCCTTTTTTTAAAGCTTTGCTCACTCAGCCCTTCAAAGCTGCGAATATTCCAATCCAAAACCCGCAGGTGGCCTGCCTCCTTTTTTTCAGTAAAATTAAGGTCGCGGTTAACTGCAAAAAGCACACTTAATTGCTGCCAGCCAATTAATAACGATAGTATGGGTATTAATGAAAATACCGGTTTTATAACCCACCAAAAAAAAATGGAAAACACCAATAAAATTGCAAGAAAGGGAACCATCAACCCAAGAAAACCCATAAACCACCATTGCTTTGGATTTAAGTAAGGCACCAGTACCGACAATAGAAACAGGACAGCGATTATACTATTGATAAAAATAAAAAAATGCTTAAAAAACTTTCTTACGGATCTACCTGTCATCTTGTAAATATATATTATTTATGCAGTTAGTATTTATGAAGAAACCGGCATGTTAACGCCATTCAACGTCAGTAATTAATGGATAATGATCTGAAAGTTGTAGTTGCGGGCAATGATATTGAACAATTTCAAACTCCTTACCCGCCAGAATATAATCAATGCGCAAGGTGGGCGAAAGCCTTGAATAGGTTCTACCTAAGCCCCACCCTTTTTCTAAAAAAGGGTCCTTCAAATTTCCCTTAATTTTTTGGTACGTAAAGCTATTTGGAGTAGCGTTAAAATCACCAGAAAGTATTATTGGATAAGGACTGCTGTTGGCAAACGCTTTCAATTCAATAGCCTGGTTGCTGTGCACTTTATCGTAATGCTTTAGTTTGGCAAACTTAGAAGCACTTTTATTAAACTCCTTATCCGGATTGAACAGGCTATCCTCATCGTATTCATCCGCTACATTTTTTAAATTCATTGATAAAAGATGGGTGGTTATAAGGCTCACTTTTCTATTATTAAATGCAATACTTGCCCTGATAGCACTCTCGGGTTTTGTTAGATTTTGATAGATCATTTTCACGGTATCGCTCAGCGGTGTTTTTGAAAAAATAGCACTCCCCATTTCAATGGGTCCATAGGAAACGTCCAGGATATCATCCTTCGATGTATAGTAATATTTGTAGCCAAGTGAATCGCTTAACATTTTTGTATTGGAGTAAACTGCTTCATTTTTATATTCCGAAAATTCCTGCAATAACAAAATGTCTGCATTTAAACTTTTAATATAATGGATCATTTGCCTTCGTATTGATTGCGGGCTTTCGGACTGCTTTGAATTGTTACCAAACCCCTTAACATTCCAGCTCATAATTCGTAAAGAAGCACTCTTGTTTTCGACACTAAAATGTTGTGGTATATTAAATGCTATAAGCCGGGTAATATTATTGTACCCCAATAATAACAAGAGTAAAACCAATAGAGACCATCGGGTATTAAAAAATAATAGAGAAACAAATACAATTAAAACCCCAGCCAATAATACCGGGAAAGCCAAAGCAATAAAAGTAATGGGCCAAAACTTTTGTGGATGTATATAGGGAGAGATGAAGCTAAAAATATAAAGTATAGCCAATAAGCATGAAGTAATTATAAGGCTGATCTTCAAGGTCCTCATTTATTAATCTTTAGTTAGCTAAAGCAACCTTTTAATTGGTTGAGTATTTGTTTGACGTACAAGTGTGCGAACCGCCAAAGTTGGTCAGGCTGCAACGATGATGATTTTTGTGACCAGGCCGGGCCCACACTTAAATAATTTATCTACTCTTTTAATTCCAGATCGGTAAATAACGGGTAATGATCTGATAGGACAATAGGATTGCACATAAATTGCCTTACTTTAAAAGCTTTATCTACTAAAATATAATCAATACGCAATGTTGGGGATAAGCCTACATAAGTGTTTCCAAATCCAAAACCCCTTTTGAGAAAGGCGTCCTTTAATTTGCCTTTTATAGTATGGTAGGTATAACTGCTCGGCACCGAATTGAAATCGCCTGAAACAATAACAGGATAAGGGCTTTTATCTAAAAATCGTTTTACAAAATTGGCCTGGCGACCATGAATGCTATCGTAATGCTTAAGCTTTTCAAACTGTGAAGAATGAAGGATAAAGTAACTATCCCTTCTTTTAAAAAATTCACCCTTATCCGGAGGTTCCCCTAAGTTTAGAGACACCAGGTGTGTAGTAGCCACTCTTATTTTTGCGCCTTTATAATTTATATCTACTGATGAAATACTTTCATTTACGGTTATACCAGGATACGTTAACCTTATTGGATTCTCAATAGGGTATTTTGAGAATATGGCACATCCGTATTCCTGCTGACCAGCATGCGTTATTTGGTCGGACGAGGTATAATAATATTTAAATCCCAAAGAATCCTTTAGCAATTTTATGTTAGAATAAGAAACAGAATCCTGTATTTCTACAAACTCCTGCATCATTAATACATCCGGATTTACCTGCCGGATGTAATTAATCATTTGCCGCCGAATACCATTTGGCCTTTCATCCGACTTTTTGTTTGAATTAAATCGTCTGACGTTCCAATCCATAACCCGTAAATGACCAGGTTGTTTTACCAGGTTATCTGAAGAAAAATTAAATGCAAAAACCGAGAACAAATTTTTATATCCAACAAAAAAAATAATCAGGAGGAATAACCCAATTTTTTTATTTAACAAAAACCATATGGCAATACAGCATATAAATGCAAAGGCTAAAATTGGAAAAATCAGGCCTAAAAATGTGATCGGCCAAAAGTTTGCGGGGTTAATATATGGAGTAAGACAACTAAACAAATAGGTGAGTACTAAAACTATTGTAGCAACGGAAAAAAGCCCCAATAAAAATTTGCTCATCCTTAAAATTCTTCTTTACTGGCTTTCTTCAAAAATTCCTTCTCTTCATCGGTTAAAAAATGATAGCCTTTCTGGTTAATTTTATCAAGCAATTCATCAATACGCTGCTGGGTAACATGGGGTGTTTTTTGATAGGGTTGCTGGGTTGATTTATAATACAACTTTTGTTTTTCGGTTTTCTTTTTGTTCTTCTTATCCGGGTTAAAAAGATCACCTAACCAATTGGATAAATTAATCATCCACTCACTATAATCGTTTCCTTTTTTTAACTGCCAAACAAAAACAAAACCCACCAGGGCACCGGCAATATCTGCCACTGCAAAAGCAGGGTGTAAAATACCTTTGGTTAAAAAATGAATCAGAAAAAAAGTAGCTGCCAGTACCCATAATGGAATGCCACCTTTAATGAGTGGAAAAATTCGATAATTGGGAGCAATTGCCGTTGTTGCTATAGCCAGAGCCATTAATGCCGGCCCTGATCCAATTAAAGGGCCCGCAGTTGTAAGGCTGGCTTTTAATGCCGGAAAAGTACTGGTGGTTAACAGGAAAAAAATGCCCCCGATAAAACCTCCATATAAATAAATGGGAACTATTTTTTTATTGCCATCCAGGTCTTGTAAAATATAGCCAAAACACCACAACCATAACATATTACTAAGCAACAGCCAAAAACTGTAATGGCTAAACATAAACGAAATGAGCGTCCATGGCCTGGTAATATAAACGGCAGGGTCCCCGGGCAACATAACCTGGCTTAAAACCTGCGAAAGAAACATACCCTCGGTATCGCCCGTTAAAAGATAGATAACCTTAATAAAATTTAAAAGAACAAAAATGATAGCATTTAGTATTAATAACGATACCAACGAATTGCCCTCCTGGCCAAGCAACATCTGCCTCCTGCTATTTTGTTCTAAAACACTCATAACGTAATATAAAAAATAAATTATTCAAATCCTTCTAATCAAAACCCCAATTAATAAAACGTTTTTTTATTTGTTTTGTTCC
>JBBSJX010000220.1:0-6878 GCA_038256825.1 Chitinophagales bacterium | reverse complement strand
GGTATCCTTGCTGTACTTAAGTAATTTTTACTTATTGCATTGCACAAAAATGATTACTGCATCTAATGCACAGGGCGGCAGATGCAGTAATTATTACAGATTGAAAAGTAAAAAGTAATAATTCAAAAGTTCATATTTTTTTGACTTTTGACTTTTAAATTTTGAATTAATAAATTATGGAACTGTTATTACCTGGATTTGGTTTGGTTTTCTGGACATTTATTGCTTTCCTGATCGTATTTTATATTCTAAAAAAGTTTGCCTGGAAGCCGATCCTTGAATCGTTAAAGGAGCGTGAATCAGGTATTGCCCATTCAATTGCATCGGCTGAGGCAATGAAAGTTGAAATGGCTACTATGAAGAGTGAGAATGAGGCGGTTTTAGCCCAGGCTCGAGATGAAAGAGCTAAGATGATTAAAGATGCGAAAGACATTTCGGACAAAATGATTGCTGATGCAAAAGAAAAAGCAAGATTGGAATTTGACCGTATAGTTTCTGAAGCGCAATCTGCCATTACGCAGCAAAAAAATGCTGCTCTTATTGATGTAAAGAACCAGGTTGGTTCGCTGGTAATTGATATTGCTGAAAAGGTATTGCGCAGAGAAATGGCGAATAAAGCTGTTCAGGAAAATTATATTAAGGAATTGGCAGCAGGTGTTAAGTTGAATTAGTTCTAAATAAATAAGATGAATAATCCACGTTTAGCTGGTAGGTACGCAAAAAGTATAATTGATCTTGCTGTTGAAAAAAATCAACTGGAGGAGGTTTATAATGATATGAAGTATTTGCAGGCTTTGTTAAAAGCAAGCCGCGAAATGGTAAACCTTTTAAAAAGTCCGGTTATACCTTCGGCAACAAAAGCTAAAGCATTAACAGCCGTTACACAGGGAAAAGTTGGCGCCATGACTGCTGCTTTCAACAACCTTTTAATACATAAAACCAGGGAAAACGTATTACCTGAAATTGTAGAAGCTTTTATTGATGGTTACAACCAGATTAAAGGAATTCACAAAGTAAAGCTGACTACTGCTATTGAAATTAGTGAAGAGGTAAAGGCATCCATTAAAGAAAAAATAAAGCAGGATACCAGTATTCAAAATATTGAATTGACTACAGTAGTGCGTGAAGATATAATAGGCGGTTTTATACTGGAGTATAATAATAACCTGGTTGATGGCAGTATTTTGCGGGATCTTAAAGATGTGCAAAAGCAATTTGACAGTAATATTTACGTACAGAAAATTAGGTAAGCAGGTTAACTAGTGGTTTGCAGTACAAGAGTGCGAACCGCCAGTAGTCGATCAGGCTGCAAGGATTTTGAATGAAGTGGCGATGCTGGGATCAAAAAAAATATTACCGGATACATTAGATTTGAAATTTTAGAATACAAATATTTTATTAACAAGCCCGGTAACAACTGCGTTTTAAGTTGGGGGCAAAACAAATACTATGGTTGACATTAAGCCAGATGAGATATCAGCGATATTAAGGCAACAGTTGAGCAATTTTAATGCCTCGGCCGACCTTGAAGAGGTAGGAACGGTGTTGCAGGTGGGTGATGGTATTGCACGTATTTATGGACTAAATAATGTACGTAGCGGTGAGTTAGTTGAATTTGAAAATGGTGTTAAAGCCATTGCATTAAATCTGGAAGAAGATAATGTAGGAGTGGTTTTAATGGGTGATGCCAGTGAAATTAAAGAAGGTTCCATTGCTCGTCGTACTGGGCAAATTGCCAGTATTAAAGTGGGTGAAGGATTAAGTGGAAGGGTAATTAACATGTTGGGTGAGCCCATTGATGGTAAAGGCCCCATTACCGGCGAATTATATGAAATGCCATTGGAGCGTAAAGCACCTGGAGTAATTTTTAGAGAGCCAGTAAAAGAACCATTACAAACAGGTATTAAAGCGATTGACGCGATGATACCTATAGGACGTGGTCAGCGTGAGTTGGTAATTGGTGACCGCCAGACAGGTAAATCTGCGATTTGTATCGATACGATTATTAACCAGACAGAATTTTACGAAGCAGGAAAGCCTGTTTATTGTATATATGTTGCCATCGGTCAAAAAGCATCCACTATTGCCGGTGTAATGAAAACTTTGGAAGAGCATGGTGCAATGGCTTACACAACTATTGTGGCTGCCTCTGCATCTGACCCTGCTCCCCAGCAGTTCTACGCTCCGTTTGCGGGTGCGGCAATTGGTGAGTTTTTCCGGGATACCGGTCGCCCGGCTTTAATCATTTTTGATGATCTTAGTAAGCAGGCGGTTGCTTACCGCGAGGTTTCTCTTTTGTTAAGAAGACCTCCGGGACGTGAAGCATATCCTGGTGACGTATTCTACCTGCACAGTCGTTTGCTTGAAAGAGCTGCGAAGGTGATTGCAAAGGATGAAATCGCTCAAAAAATGAACGATCTTCCTGAAAGCATTCGTCACCTTGTAAAAGGCGGTGGTTCGTTAACGGCTTTGCCAATTATTGAAACACAGGCGGGTGACGTATCAGCATACATTCCTACCAACGTAATTTCTATTACCGACGGACAGATATTCCTGGAGGGTAACTTGTTTAACGCAGGTATTCGCCCGGCCATTAACGTAGGTATATCGGTTAGCCGTGTGGGTGGTAATGCGCAGATCAAGTCAATGAAAAAAGTATCTGGTACGCTTAAATTAGACCAGGCTTTGTACCGCGAGTTGGAAGCCTTTTCTAAGTTTGGTGGCGACCTGGATGCTGCTACAAAATCGGTAATTGACAAAGGTGCCCGTAACGTGGAAATCCTGAAGCAATTACAATACTCTCCTATGTCGGTTGAAAAGCAGGTTGCAATTATTTACCTGGGTACACAAGGATTTTTGAGAGACTTGCCGGTTAAAAGAGTAAAAGAATTTGAAGCGCTCTTTTTAGTAGAGATGGATAATAAATTTCCTGATTTACTGAAGGAATTTAAGAAAGGAAACTTGCCAGAAGATGGTTTGAACAAGATGGTAGAAATGGCAAAAGAATTAATCAGCACTTACAAATAATAAGCTACATTTTATAGTAAAGCCTCCGGATTTTTCGGGGGCTTTTTTGTTTGTAAAAAAAGTTGTTTTAATTTATTATCAAAATTAAAAGGTTTAATAAAATTTTGTTTTTTCTTGTTTACGTTCACTATTTGCAGCAGTCCAAGTTCAACTAAAGATTTCAGGTCGGACCGGGCTGTAAAGTTGGATATATTAAATCGTGTTTCAACTTCCTTCACATTAAGTATTCGCTCTGCATCGTCATTAATAAGTTTTATAAGTTGTGCGGTTCTTTCGTTAACGCCTTCTATCTTTAAAAATTCGGCAGCCTGAAAAATTTCAGATTGTTTGCGGCTTATATATTCTTTTAATGCTTCAAAAGCTCTTTGCATGGTCTTAAGGTGATAGGTTATAAAATAACCTAAATCATTATCATCGGTTTCGGTGTACAAATAAGCCTTTTCGTATTGAGATTTGGTATCCTGGATTATCCTTGAAATAGATAAAAACTCAGTAAGCCAATACCCTTTTTTAAGCATGTACCAATAAAACATGGCCCGTGCTGTTCGTCCGTTTCCGTCAACAAATGGGTGTATCCATCCAATCATAAAATGTAAAATGCAGCCCTTGATTATTGGATGAATAAATATGTCATTATCATTATTACAAAAGTCACATAATTCACTTACCAGGTTCTCCAGTTCGTCAGCGGGTGGGGGTATATAGACAACAGTGCTTTTAATATGATCTACAATTGTTATTTCGTTGTTGTTTCTAAATTTTCCTTCATCTTCTAAATCGTCTAAAGTTTTATTGCATATTAGCGTATGTATATTCAAAATGCCTTCTGGTGTAATTTTATCATTTTTATGCTGAACAATATGCTTCATGGTTATGAAGTTGTTCATGATCATTTGTTCTGATTTGTTTTGCGGTTTTTGCTGTTTTTGAATCATTTCTTTTGCCTTTTTTCGGGTAGTGTGTGCTCCTTCCATCTGGCTGCTTGAAATAGCTTCTTCAGTTAGTGTGCTAGTGATAAATTTAGCTTTGTCTATTTCAGCTATACCTATGTTACTTCCCAAATTGCCACCTATGTTCAGGTCAAATTGGTGTAAAGTTTTTAGGATGTAGTTTGTAATGGAATAGGTGAAATCATATTTGCCAAATTTTATTATCGTTCCTTTTAAAAACCGATGAAATTTGAGTGCCGTCCAAACTTCTTCATTATCATATTGCAGTGACTTATATTTGACCTTATCCCAATAAAAATATTCATTTTGCATACTTTGCAATAGGCCCGACAAATCCAGATGTACCATTAATGCAATTACCTGATCATGTGGCATCTCCCTGGTAACATGTTTCTCAATCATAAACAAATGTAATTTATAATGCTTGAAATATCGAGATTTATCTATAATCTCGATATTTACGGTTGATATTGATACATTTGATTAAGCAAACAGCAATGTTATACTTCCTATTAAAGTTTCTACGTCATCATTTTTACTGCAAGAATAAAATATTGATCTTAAAAAATTTGGTTTATAAAATAAACCAGTTTATGTTTGTGATCTAAAACTACCGGACATGAGATCCTTATTACTTTCTATTATATTTTTAGTCATTGCTGTAACTTCCATGGCACAGGTTAAAATTTCAGGTACAATAACTGATTCCAAAGGAGCTGGAATTGCTGGAGCCAGTATATCTATTAAAGATTCGTACGATGGTACGGTTACGGATTCAACGGGCAACTTTTCTTTTAAAGCAAATGATAAGGGTCAGCAGGTGATTGTATTCACCAGTATTGGTTATAAAGAAATTGAACAGCCCATAACAATTGGTAGTACACCATTGCAGTATAATATAACGCTTAAAGAAAAATTAGATCAGTTGCGTGCAGTTGTAATTACAGCGGGCAGTTTTGAAGCATCGGATAAAAAAAATGCCGCTACCGTTTTAAATTCTATTGATGTGGTTACGGTTGGTGGAGCCAATGCCGATATAACCTCTGCAGTAAAAACATTGCCCGGCGCCCAGCAGGTAGGCGAGCAGGAAGGGTTATTTGTGAGGGGAGGAGCCGGTTACGAAACCAAACAGATTATTGATGGTACAATAGTAAATAATCCTTTTTTTAGCAGTACGCCCGATATCGCATCTCGTGGACGATTTTCACCCTTTTTATTTAAGGGAACTGTTTTTAGCACCGGTGGTTATTCAGCATTGTATGGCCAGGCCTTATCATCTGTATTGATACTGGAAAGTATTGACTTGCCCGATCAATCACAGGCCAGCGCATCTTTATCACCGCTTTTTATTGGAGCAGGTTACCAGCAATTATCAAAAGAGAAAAAATCGTCGTGGGGGGTTAATTATGGCTATACCAACCTGGGTGCTTATTTTAAAATTGTAAAGCAAAAGCCCGATTACTTTACCACACCCGCTTTTCATAATGGAGATGCT
This sequence comes from Chitinophagales bacterium, assembly GCA_038256825.1. GTDB lineage: Bacteria > Bacteroidota > Bacteroidia > Chitinophagales > Chitinophagaceae > Segetibacter. The sequence continues at coordinate 1,406 of JBBSJX010000220.1, read as the reverse complement.
AATTTTAGAATACGCACCAAAAATGGCGGAATGGTAAAATTTTATACCAGTTATGGGAGCGGCGATTTAGGCTTACGCCGCCCAAATATTGACAGCAGCATTTTTAAAGATGCCTTTTCGCTAACCAACAGTAACTGGTACAACAATTTAAGCTGGAGAGAAAATATAGGTAATGGCTGGAAGATGAACCTGGGTTTAAGTTATAGTACCAATTTAGATGATATTGTTCAGCGGGTTCAGAACCAAAGCAACCAACCCAAAACTACCGGGCTAAATTATATTGATAATAAAAATTTTGTATTGCACAATCGCAGCGATTTGAGCCAATTGAGGGCTGTGTTTGAAAAAAGATTATTTGGCATTAGTACCGTTAGGTTTGGAAGTGAGTATTGGTACGGTTACCAGAATACTAAATTTAATAACAGTGGTGGAGCACTAAGCGACCATTTTAAAGCTGTTTTTGGTGAAACGGATATTTATGTTACCAATGGGCTTGCAGCAAAAGTGGGTTTACGTTATGAACATTCGTCCATTATTGATAAAGCCAATATTGCTCCCAGAATATCGCTTGCTTACAAAACGGGTAAAAATAGCCAGATGAGTTTTGCTTATGGTACCTTTTATCAAAAACCTGAATATCCGCAGATAGCAAATAATTTTGGATTGGGTTTTACCAAAGCCGTGCATTACCTGGCCAACTATATAAAAACAACTACCGACCAAACTTTTAGGGTAGAAGCCTTTTACAAAAAATATGACGACCTGGTAAAAACCGCCCCAAAATATAATAACAGCGGCAGTGGTTTTGCACAAGGTATTGAACTGTTTTGGCGCGATAAGAAAACCATTAAAGGATTTGATTATTGGATTAGTTACTCCTACCTGGATACCAAGCGCGACTTTTTAAATTACCCGGTAAGGTTACAACCCACCTTTGCAACACCACATACTTTAAATGTGGTTACCAAAAAGTTTTATACCAGCATTAAAACAGGTTTCAACTTTACCTATACTTATGCTACGGGCCGGCCTTATTATAATTTTAGTTACAACAACCAGGATGGGCGTTATAAAATTGCAGACCAGGGCGAAACAAAGGACTTTCATAACGTGGGTTTTAGTATGAATTACCTTCCTAAACTGGGTAAAACCGATTCCAAAACATTTATTGTATTAGTAGCCAGCGTTACCAATGTGTTTAATTTTAACCAGGTTTATGGCTACAATTATAATTATAACGGAAGTAGAAAAGAAGCTATTACGCCGCCTGCCAAACAGTTCTTTTTTATTGGCTGCTTTTTAAGCTGGGGTGTTGACAGAAGCCAGGACGCTATTAATAACAACCTATAAATTTTTATAAAGTTCTTTGGTACGGGCTGCCCAAAAGTTTGCCGTACAAGTGAGTG
>JBBSJX010000219.1:0-6894 GCA_038256825.1 Chitinophagales bacterium | reverse complement strand
GGTTGGCAGAAAGTTGTTGATAAACGGTTTACCATTTGCCAAAGGATTACCCACAGGTTTTCCGGTAGCTAACTGGTATGGAGAAAGGTTTGGAACACCTGTATAAAATATAGGTAACAGGTCAACCGCTCTTGGACTATGATCGTTCGGAAGTAAAATGGTACCAAAGGCAGCATCATCCAATGCAGTTCCTGCAACAGCAGCAGAGCCTTTGAGTGGAAATAATCCAGGTTTCATATTGCGAAAATCAAAGCTTCCTAATGAGTGCTTTTGAATTCTTAAAGCATTCAACGCCGGAACAGCAGTGCCAAACTTTGAATCATCCATATAAAGCGCTAACTCAGGATTATGGAAATAACCGGCATACTGCAGGTCATTCATAGTATTGTCGCTCGAATAAGGATTGGTAGCGTTCCAACGATCCTTCATTCCAATAGGAATAACTACTTCATTGGTTAAGGGCATTCCCAGGCGTGATACCTGTATCCAGCTACCCGAATTAGCCTGGTTACTGTTAGTGTTGTTTAATGTTTTAACCTGTTGGCGGCTGGCACTTGCCCAAACACCAATAACAAAATCTCCGTCCAAGATATTGGCAGCCTGGTCTACAGATTTACCATCTTTTTGAAGCATTTCAATAGGAATTTTTAAAGCAATACTATGTACATTAAATCGAGCCAAACCATCTTTAGGAGGGTTGGTGGTATTGCCTTCGGGCCTGAAATTGCCTATATCAAAAGCACCTGCAAGGTCCACAAAAAACGGATCATCAGAAGGACCGGCAAAAACTTTTTCGCCTGTTGTTGCATTGTAAATGGAAGATTGAATAAGGCTTTCGTAATCTGTACCCAAACCAACCGTTGCATTATTAATAGAACGGGGACCAATGTTATTTGGTGGTACAAATCCACCACTAACAATAGGGGTGTAGGAGTTTCCGCCATCCATACTTTTTTCACAGGTATAGTAGGTTCTTAAATTTTGCTTACCAAGCCTGATGTTAAAAAAGGTGGTTGCATCTTCAAAAAACCTGTTAAACGTAAAACGATAGGTAATATCGTCGCCACTTGTAGTGGTCTTGTTCTTGATGTGAATTTCGTAGCGAACGTCCGTTCCAAAATTGTAATAATTAGGTCCTCCTTCCGGCAATTGGAAGGGAATGTAATTGGCAATAATCGTTACGGTGTTGGGATCGTCGGGGCTGCGAAAAGCATACACATCAGTGTTGTCGGCCAGGGGATCGTGGGAGATCAATGGCGCTTCGCGGTGCGAGGAAGCAGTTGCAAGATTGCTTATTAACATAAGCAACAAGCCAAACTTCCACCCACTAAAACGAAAATTTTTTTTTCTCATTAGGTGAAATTTTTTAATTAAAAAATGTGGATAGGTGTGGTGTTTTGATAGAATAGCATTAAAACCATTTACATGTACGATTATAACATTCCGGTAGTTTTACAAACCTTAAAAAATATTTAACTTTTTAATATAGAAAGTTAAATTGCAATAATATAATTGATTAACAAGGTATTAGGATTGAAAAGCTTTTAGTTGAATACCTGGCATCGTTGTGTTACACCTAGTGTATAGCCCGCTACAACAATTTTTCCATCTTGCTGTACTTTTATAAACCTGGGTTCATCTAATGCTCTAAACTTTGATTTAATCATTCCGCTGGTACCAAAGGATGCGTCGGGAAGCCCGTTTTAGTCGTAACGCCTTACAGTAAAACTATCGGGTGAAGCAATAAGGTCAATTAGTTTTCCTTCATTTGAAATAGTTCTGCTTTTGTAAGGCTTTGGAAAATTAAGGGATCCATTATTCCCGAAGGAGTTATCCAAGGTTCCATATTGTGCAACAATTTTTGTGAGAGGAGCGATAATGAAAAGGAGTAGTATAATTTATTTCCTAACTGTTAATTTTTATCACCAAATTACCAGTTATGATTATTAATTGCAATAGGAAAAAAATTTATGTAAGCAATCAATTATTAAAATAAAAGCCGTTTAGCTTTTACACAAAACGGCTTCTTTAATATCAATCTATGTTTTAATTATATTTCTCCGAAATATACTTTACCAATTCATCGTCACTCATTTTGTTATTAGTGCTTTCGGTGGTTTGGGTGTTTTTATATTGTGGTGTTTCGGAGAGGTAATTTATAAATTGCTCCTGCGATTTTCCGGTACCTGTTACATGCAGTTCATCCACATTTTGCATGTGAGAAGTTATTTCTTTAAAAAATTTCATTGTCAGCATTTGCGCTGCATTATTAGAAACTTTTTCTGAAGAATAAACCCCCGGATCTTCATTATTGATATGGGCGATTACAGAAAAATCTTTTGATTCTTCATTTTCTCTACCTAAAATGGTTGCATGTTCTGTATCCATCCAAATACCAAATTGTTTTTTGTTTTTTGCACTCATAATAATTGTTTTGCTTCAATTGTGCAAAAAGCATACCCCCAATGCATCATTGTAAATAATTCAAAATTGCCCATACTTTTTAGCCTTCAATTGAATAACAATGCTTTCTGAAAATCATTTCTGGCATTTGTTAGTTTTAAGGCACCATAATTTGTTTTAAGGTGTAATAACAATCAATATATTATAATGAAGAATTCGCTACCGATAGGAAGAGTTGCCGGAATAAGCCTTTTTATACACTGGACTTTCCCGATAATTATTATTTGGGTGATTTTTATGAATTACCGACAAGGGCAAAATATTACACAGATAACCTGGTCAATTGTTTTTATTTTGGTTTTGTTTGTGTGTGTTACATTACACGAATTAGGACATGCCCTTGCTGCCAGAAAGTTTAATATAAAAACAAGTGATATTACGCTTTTGCCCATCGGCGGGGTAGCCAGGCTTGAAAACATGCCTCAAAATCCAAAAATTGAACTTGTAGTTGCTATTGCCGGACCCATTGTTAATGTGGGTATTTTTTTGCTGATCTACCTGTACTTTATTTTCTCCGGCTACCCGTTTCCTTTTACCCAACTTGTTCAAATTAGTGGTGAGCAATTTTTTTACAACCTTGCCCTGGTAAATTTATGGGTAGCATTATTTAATCTTATCCCTGCATTTCCTATGGATGGTGGCCGGGTGCTGCGTGCCTTTTTATCAATGATTTTAAACCGGGTTCATGCCAATAAAATTGCTTTAAGTATTGGGCAGGCAATTGCACTGGTATTTGTAGTGAGCGGGGTTATGTACAATCCTTTTCTTATATTAATTGGCTTGTATGTTTTTTATGGGGCTGGTGCCGAAACAAACCTGGAACAAACACATAGTTTGCTGGAAGACCATACTACTGAAGAGGCTTGTATGAAACAATTTTCGGTGTTGCAAAAAACAGATAAAATGCAACATGCTGTACAATTATTGTTGAATGGAACTGAAAAAAATTTTATGGTTTTGGACGAGAGAAGACCCTATGGCATTTTAAGCAGAGAGGGAATTATCAGGGCACTTTCAACCAAAGGTATGGAGGAGCCTGTTTCCTCTGCCTGCAATCACGACATAATATTTATAGCTGCGGATGAACCACTGGAACATGCTTTAAAGCTATTGCAGGAAAAAAAACACTACTTATTAATTGTTATAAAAGATGATCAGGTTTTTGGAGTAATAGATAAGGAAAACATACTAGAATTTATTATGGTAAATAATGCTCTGGATGACCACCAGCAATAAGAACTATAATATGGCATTGATATTAAAAATTTAATGTTTAGATACCAGCAATAGTATATAAAGCATCATCGTTGCAGTCTCGACCGACTTTCGGCGGTTCGCAATCACTTTGTCCTTTGGTTCATTTGGCAGCAAATGATGTTATAAATAGCCCAATGAAGTTAATGCTGTACAAGAGTGCGACGCAAGTAAAGCTTTATAGCAGTACTTAGCTTGGTCCATAAAATTTCAGTTTTAAAACAGTTGATTTGGTTTTAGCAATTATTACTTCACCCGGGCTTTATAATGATTGTTTTCAAAATTCATACATTGCAGTCCATTTTTTCAAAAGTTTACTAAATAATAATTTGCTATGCAAAGCGCTTATATAATTGATGTTGTTAGAACTCCTATTGGCCGTTTTGGTGGAAAACTAAGTACCATTCGCCCGGATGATATGCTTGCCTTAGTAATTAAAGCATTGATAAAACGCAATCCTACTGTTGATGTAAATGATATTGAGGACGTGATTGCAGGTGCCGCCAACCAGGCAGGTGAGGACAATCGTGATGTGGCACGAATGGCTGTTTTATTGGCCGGGCTTCCTTTAACTATTGGAGGCAATACGGTTAACAGGCTTTGTGCCTCGGGCTTGCAGGCTGTTATGGATAGTGCCCGCGCCATCATGTGTGGTGACGGTGATTTTTACATTGCCGGTGGAGTGGAAAGTATGACACGTGCACCATTTGTTATGGCTAAAGGTGATAGTGCCTGGAGCAGGAAAACGGAGATACATGATACTTCGATTGGATGGCGGTTTATCAATAAAAAAATGTCTGCATTGCATCATCCCTACAACATGGGCGAAACCGCCGAAAATGTTGCCCGAAAATGGCAGATTGAGCGTATTGCACAGGATGAGTTTGCCCTTGCATCGCAACAAAAATATTTTGCAGCTTTGGAAGCAGGCAAATGGAATGATGAAATTGTGCCCGTTGAAATAACCGAAAATAAAGAGCCGGCGATTGTATCGGTTGACGAACATCCACGCAAAACCAGTTTGGAAAAATTACTTGGTTTGAAAGCAGCCTTTGTGCGTGATGGAACAGTAACAGCCGGTAATTCGTCGGGTATAAATGATGGGGCGGGGGCTATGTTGCTGGCCAGTGAGGCAGGGGTAAAAAAATACGAATTAAAACCAATGGCAAGGGTTGTTAGTATGGCCATTGCCGGGGTTGATCCGTCCATTATGGGTATTGGTCCTGTGCCTGCTACTTTAAAAGCATTAGAACGTGCCGGGTTAACCGTGGCCGATCTTGACCTGGTAGAATTAAATGAGGCCTTTGCTGTACAGGCACTTGCTTGTATCAACGATTTAGGGTTGGATAAAAGTAAAGTAAATGTAAACGGAGGAAGTATTGCCATAGGCCATCCACTAGGTGCCAGCGGATTAAGAATTTCGGCCACCTTGCTGCACGAAATGAAACGCCGTAAAGCGCGGTATGGTTTGGCAACCATGTGTGTGGGAGTAGGGCAGGGTGCTGCAATTATTTATGAAAATTTAGAAAGATAAATTCAATATTAAAGGCACCGATTGGGTGCCTTTAATATTACATCGTGTATCAATTTTTTTAAAAACTAATCAAAATTTACTTTCACTAATTCGGATTGCTGATATGTTACCTGCTCGCCTTTGGCAAGGTTTTTAACCATACAGTTTCCTTCTTCCAGTTCTTTACTGCCAATAATAACTACGTACTTAGCCCGTTTCTTATCAGCATATTTAAACTGCTTGTCAAATTTTGCATTCTCATGATACATTTCGCATTTGATGTTTTTTTCTCTTAACTGTTGCATCAGGTTAAAGGCTGCTTTACTTTCCTTATCGCCCAGGTTAAAAAACAATACATCCGTTCCGGCTTGTACCGTGTCAGGAAATAATTGCAGTTCTTCCAAAACATCATAAATCCGATCAACGCCAAAGCTAATACCCACACCCGGAATATTGGGAACACCAAATAACCCGGTCAAGTCGTCGTAGCGGCCACCACCGCCAATGCTGCCCATTTGTACGTTCAATGCCTTAACCTCGAATATGATACCTGTATAATAGTTTAAGCCGCGAGCCAACGTAAAATCAATTACAATTTGCTCCCTTATTTCGTTGGGCAGGTAATCCAAAATAGATTCAATTTCCCCTAAACCTATACTAGCCGTTTCGTTGCCTGCAAACAGGGCTTTGGCTTGTTCCAGCTTTTGCTGGTTATTGCCCGAAATGTTTAAATACTGCTGTATTTTAGCAACCTGGTTTTCATCCAGTCCACGATTGACAAGTTCATCTTTTACCTTATCCAGTCCAATTTTATCCAGTTTATCAATCGCAATGGTTATGTCCATCATCTTATCAGCGCCACCGCATAGTTCTGCTAAAGCAACCAAAATTTTGCGGCTATTAATCCTGATTTCTACCGGAAGGTTTAGTTTATTAAATACCTGGCTGTATATGCTGGTTAGCTCTACTTCATTAAGCAAACTTTTGCTGCCTACAACGTCGGCATCGCATTGGTAAAACTCGCGGTAGCGCCCTTTTTGCGGACGGTCGGCACGCCAAACCGGTTGAACCTGGTAGCGTTTGTAAGGCATGGTTAACTGGCCATAATTCATTGCCACAAACCGTGCAAACGGAATTGTTAAATCATAACGCAGTGCTCTTTCCGTTAAACCCTTCACCGATTTGCCTTCCAGTACTTTATCAAAATCCTGCCGGGCCTGCTGGTGTTTTGCGGTATTATCCAGGCCATTATTTAAAATTTTAAAAATGAGTTTATCACCTTCATCCCCGTATTTACCCATCAGGGTATCCAGGTTTTCCATTGATGGTGTTTCCAATGGTTCAAAGCCATAAACCTCAAATACTGATTTAATGGTAGAGAATATATAATTGCGTTTCCGTACAACTTCTGCCGAAAAATCGCGGGTGCCTTGTGGTAATGATGGTTTCATTTATTATTTGGGGATATTTTATTATAGTTATAGTACGATTGCAATTTAAATTTTGGTGCCGGTCATTTGTACTGTAATGAAGCATTGTTGCGTCGCACTCTTGTACTTTTATTTCAGTAGCAGCCTTAGCTTTTTTACTTATTACTTATTACTTTTTACTTACTACTTATTACTTACTACTTATTACTTACTACTTATTACTTACTACTTATT
>JBBSJX010000218.1:0-6936 GCA_038256825.1 Chitinophagales bacterium | reverse complement strand
TTATCATCGTATTGATCGTAGCTTACTTTTAAAACCCCATTCTCTACCCTGAACGTATTCCCAAAATTTTCGCCCACGGGGTGATCTTTAATCTTCACGGTCCACCCTTTTAAATCATTACCATTAAAAAGTTGAATACCTTTTATATGCTTACTTTTTTTCTGCGTACTACCCATTATTGTAACCAATAAAAGCAAAGCGGTCATTATTTTTTTCATCGGTCAGGCGTTATTTTATTTTTAAAAATAATTATTAGATCGTATTCTTTTATCCCGTCTTATTTATTCAATGAATATCGTTGATATATGATTAAACGAATGATAATTTTTGAGCCGGTCATTCGTTCAAAGTGCATCTTTTCTTGCGTCGCACTCTTGTACTTTTTGTACATTTATCGGCATTATTTGCAATCCTTATTATTATTATTTTCAATTTATATTATGGTTGCATTTTTTACTGCTGTACAAGGGTGCGACGCAACGATGCCACAACAAAGACCTGATGCTGGAACCATAAAATTCTATTTGTTATCCAACTTGTTATGGTACAAATATCGGCTCATTAATTACAACTGTATCGGATTGCAAAAAAGCCATGCTGGCAGACCCGTTATCAATAAGGGCTGTAGGAAACATGGACTGCATCTTTCTAAAATCATTACCTGTAATGCCGGATTGAAAAACATATAACTGGTCTAACTTTTTTAATTGCTTTAATTGGCCAATGCCTTTTATAGAAATGTTTGTGCCTATCACATTTAAATATTGCAGTTGTGAAAGGGCTTTCAAATGCTGTAATCCATTATCCGTAATTCCGGTTCGTTCAAGATAGAGTTTGGTAAGCGCGGTAAGCTTTGCAATTGTTTTAAGTTGCTCATCGTTTATTTTAGTATCACCTAATTTCAACCAGATTAATTGATCGCGTAATTGCTCCAGTAAATTTAAATCGCTTTGGGTTATACCATCCACAGCAACAAAAGTGGCCGATAAGTAATTACTATTTTGAGCCACGGAAAAAATGGAAACGCCTCTTTCTTTTAATTTTTCAATTGCATTTTTATCCCCCGCATTCACATTTGTAAGCGGTATACTTGTTGGGCTTACCGCCGATTTTTGCTCGCCGGATTGCATCGCCAACAACACTGGTTTTATACGATCTGGCTGGGGGAAATCTTTTACCTGCTTATGAAAATCGGCCCCGTTTTCTACCCACCATTTTAATACCTCAATATCATTTTTCGACAACTGGGGCTTTTCTTTTGGAGGCATGTGGTCTTCATCACTTAAGGGAAGTAACAAACGTTCTATCATCTTGCTTTTATCAACATTACCCGCAAAAATGATGGTTCCGTTTTTACCACCTTTCATTATAAAATCCGGGTCATCAAGCCTCAACTTGCTTTTTTGCTTATTGGGTCCATGGCATCCATAACAATTAGATTCCAAAATGGGCTGAACCACCTCGTGATATAAAAGCGCCTCCTGCATATTCGCAACAGGCTTTCTTTTATTTGCAACTTCATCCTTCTTTAATGAAAAGTTTTTGGTTAAATAATCTGATCCATGCGTTATGGAACCACCTAGATGCCCGGTAATAATTACCAGCAAAACCATGAGCGCTATTGACCATTGAGCAGCAGGGTTGTTTTTTTTATTTAATGAATATGCAACAATTGTAACGATGGCTACAGTTATTCCAAACCTTTGGTGGGTACTTATCAAATCACCATCATAATCTCCACTTCGGGATAATATAAATCCGGTAATACAAGAGGCTATGGCACCCAGCATACCCCAAAACAAACTGATACCTATGGCGGGTTTAAGCGACTTATACTTTTCGCTCCTGCTCATAAACTGGAACAGGCCTGCCAGCAATAAAATACCGATGGGCAAGTGTACCAATACCGGGTGAAAATATCCGAGAAAGTCAATGAATAAAACGATCATCATTAATTATTGAAAAGGCTGCTGCGCAGTTTTGATTGTTTGCATCTATGCCAGTATATCCGTTATTACTTTACCACTTACATCCGTTAACCTAAAGGGTCGCCCCTGCGATTCGTAAGTAAATTGTTCGTGGTTAAAACCTAATTGGTTTAAGATGGTGGCCTGTATATCGTACACTTCCGTTTTACCACTTACAACGCTATAACCAATTTCATCCGTTTCTCCATAAGTAACACCTCCTTTAATGCCGCCGCCGGCCATCCAGATGGTAAAGGCTTCAGCATGATGGTCCCTGCCTTTAAACAACATTTCTTTTCCTTCCCTGTTTTCACGCATGGGTGTTCTTCCAAATTCGGCTCCCCAAACAACTAATGTTTCATCTAACAATCCTCTTTGTTTCAGGTCGAGTAACAATGCTGTTATGGGCTTGTCAACTTTGCGACATTTATTTACCAAACCTATGTTAACGGCATTACCCGAAGAGTCGCCATGCATGTCCCACCCCCAGTCAAATAATTGAACAAAGCGAACACCTTTTTCTACCAGCTTTCTTGCCAGTAAAATATTATTTGCAAAACTAGCCTCACCAGGGCTGGTACCATACATCTCGTGCATAGCCGCAGGTTCATCATTTATATTCATTACATCCGGAACAGAAATCTGCATTTTGTAAGCCATTTCATATTGAGCAATCCGGGATAGTATTTCGGGATCTTTATACTCTTCATATTGCTGTTGATTTACTTTATTAATGGCATCAATGGAAGCTTTGCGCAAGTCACGATCCATACCTGCGGGATCTTTTATAAACAGCACCGGGTCGCCTTCGCTTCTGCATTGAACACCCTGGTACACACTGGGTAAAAAGCCACTACCCCACACACTTTTACCGGCATCAGGATTGTTGCCTCCAGAGGTAAGTACCACAAACCCCGGCAAATTTTTATTCTCCGACCCTAACCCATAGGTTACCCACGAACCCATACTTGGTCGCCCCAGGCGTGCCGAACCCGTATGCATGAGTAACTGTGCAGGGGCATGATTAAACTGCTCGGTGGTAACGGAATTTATAATGGCCATATCATCTACCATGGTTGATAAATGGGGCAGGTAATCCGACATCCATGTTCCGCTTTGGCCATGCTGCCTGAAATTTGCCTGGGGTCCTAACATTTTAGGAACACCGCGTATAAACGCAAACTTTTTCCCTTCCAGTAACGATTGGGGGCATTCCAATCCATCAAGTTTGGCAAGCTCAGGTTTATAACTAAATAACTCCAGTTGAGAAGGAGCGCCGGCCATATGTATAAATATTACAGACTTTGCTTTACCGGGAAACATAGGGGCTTTGGGTGCTAATGGATTTGCAGCATCAAACAAATTAGCAGTAGTAGAAGATGAACTATTGCCACAACTACCAAACATGGATCCTAAGGCTAGTGCACCTAATCCCATGGCACTTTCTTTAATAAAATGCCTGCGGGTATGCTGGTGCATAACCTTCTGCTCTGCTTCTTTCAACAATCTTTGATTGTGTAAATCCTGCTGTGTCATACACTTAAATTTTGTACTGTATCCATTTACTCAAGGTTGTAGTTCACTTTATAAAACTACCTGGTTTATCTTTCTTAATTTTTATTAACCCATTCATCCAAATTAAACAAAGCATTGGCTACAACAACCATTGCTGCGGTTTCGGGATTCGCATTCCTGCTGTCTCCTCCTAACATTTCGTTTGTTGCATTTTTGTCTTTACTAAATTTATTAAATGCGGTTTGGTATAATTGTATTAAAGCATTCAGCTTATTTGTAGTTATTGGTTTATAAAACATCCATTCATACCCTCTTTTTATTTGGGCCGATGGATCTTTACCTGCATTTTGCCTGATGTTGATTGCAAAGTTGCGGGCCATGATAATGTATGAAGAATCGTTTAAAGTATTTAATGCCTGCAAGGGTGTATTGGTTCTTATTCTGCGGATAATACAAACCTCCCTGGCACCGCCATCAAAGGTTATCATTGAAGGGAAAGGCGCTGTACGTTTAAGATAGGTATAAAGTGACCGGCGATATTGATTTCCACCCGTTGAAACTACCCATTTATCGCCATTGTAAGGAGAGCGCCAGATACCTTCTGGCTGATAGGGCATTACACTTTTACCATACATGGTATCATTTAATAAATTGCTAACCGCCAGGGTTTGGTCTCTTAACTGCTCTGCGGTTAACCTGATCCTGGGACCGCGGGCATACCATTTATTTGCCGGGTCTTTTTGCAGTAAATTTTCATTCACTTTTGAGTCCTGCCTGTAAGTTGCAGAAAGCACTATTTCTTTCACCAACTTTTTAATGCTCCACTGGTATTCATTCATGAATTTGTACGATAGATAATCCAACAATTCTTTGTGAGATGGTGCGCTGCCTTGTGTGCCCATATCCTCAAGGGTTTCAACCAAACCGGTTCCGAATAATTGTTCCCACAGGCGATTGACCATTGTTCGGGCCACCAATGGATTTTTTTTATCGGTTAACCACATGGCTAATCCTAAACGGTTTTTGGGTGCGCCTGCCGGTAAAGGATTTAATATATGCGGGACACCGGGAGTTACTTTTGGGCCTTTTTCAAGCCAGCTTCCCCTAATAAAAACATTTGATTCACGAAACTGTTCCGCATTATTTTCTATCATAATGGGTGTTGTTTCCACATCGGCATAAAGTAGATCATTAAAATATTTAAATGTGGAATCGAAGCCTGGTTTTTCCTTACCGGGAAAATTTTCTCCGAATTGGAACCATTCAAAAACTACCCCATTTTCGTCAGGCGACTTTATGCCCGGGTTATGATACTTAAAATACAAAACCCTTTTGCCATCCGTTTCAGGAATATTGGAAACGGCTACCTTCCACGATCCTTTGGTATTTTGAAGCGGCACCGCTTTCAATAATTTACCACCTAAACTATCCAGGTATATCAACCAATTGCCACCATCATGTTTGGTATTGTAACGATACATTACCTGACTTTTTTTATTGAGTACTACATTTTTTAATCGACAGGTTCCGTTATTGCGTAGCCCGGCATACCAACTACTAATTAAAGCGCCATTAACAAACTGATCGCATTGTAACGAATTGATAGTAGGTTGCCAGGTTTTTAAAAACTTATAATATTCTTTACTTTTTTGTTCAGATACGTTTTGATTTACCCATTTTACCACTTCACGTAACTTAATACTGTCCTCTGTTTTGTACTGGCGTAATAAGGGATATTCAGCCTGCGTATCCTCATCTCTTGAATTATTAAAAAAGGCTAGAAATTTATAATACTCTTCATGCTTAAATGGATCGTAAGGGTGGCTATGACACTGGACACAATTAAACGTGGTGCCCATCAAGCCACTCCAGGTAGTATTTACCCGGTCTACGACTGCGGCTGTCCGGTATTCTTCGTTTTCTGTTCCACCTTCATCGTTGGTCATGGTATTGCGATGAAATGCAGTTGCTATATACAAGGCATCATTGGGGTCGGGCATTAAATCGCCGGCAATTTGTTCGGTTATAAACCGGTCGTAAGGTTTGTCATTATTGAATGCATTGATTACCCAGTCGCGGTACTTCCATATACTTCTGCGCCGATCCGCTTCAAAACCCCGTGTGTCAGCAAAACGGGCCAGGTCAAGCCAAAGGGTCGTCCATTTTTCGCCATATGCCGGAGAAGCCAGTAATGAGTCTACTAATTGTTCGTATGCATTTGTTGAAGTGCTTTGTAAAAAGTTTTTTATCAGGCTATTGTTAGGAGGCATACCTATAAGATCCAGGCTAACCCTTCGTAACAAGGTTGCTTTATCAGCTTCAGTTGAAGGGGATAAGTTTTCATTTTTTAATTTTTGAAAAATGAATTGGTCAATATTGTTCCTGATCCATTTATTACTTGAAGTAGGTATAGGTTCATTTTCTACTGGAAGGTAAGCCCAGTGTTCGCCCCATTGGGCTCCTTCTTTTATCCATTGTTTTAAGATGCTGATTTCACTTTTAGCAAGTGGAGCATGTTTATAAGGCATTCTTTCTTCGGGATCAGATACCGTAATTCTTCTTATCAGTTCACTTTCATCAGGATTACCGGGGAGGATAGCGGGCCTACCTGATTCTGTGTTTGCTAAAGCTTCTTCGCGAAACAATAAACTGAAGCCGGCCTTTTGCTTAACCCCACCATGACAACTAATGCAATTTTTGTTTAGTATGGGTTTTACCTGAGTATTGTAATCAATTTTTTTTGGTTGATATAAAAAGAAAGCCAGCCCACCAATTATTACAATTAGCACAGCCAGGATGATAATTTTTTTTGAGGAAACAACAGTCATAATCGTTACAAATTTTTCATTCTATACAACGTTGGCGATTCATCGTTTTTAGGCGGGATATTAAAACCAAAAACCCTCTACCCTTTAATTTGCGTTACCATATTCAATTTACACTTTCACTCACCTGTATCCAATTAAAAACCTTGAAAATTTAAAGCTTTTTTAAAGCAATAGTTTATATTTTATTGAGATGAAAATGATTTTAACTAATGATCAATATCTCCCCGATTTGAATAAAGCTACAACAGTACAAGAGTGCGACGCAACGATGCAAAATAGTAGCACATATGCCTGGACCCAAAACAATAAATCGTTACTCATCTCGCTTTCAAAACTATTGCTTATCAATATGTGATTATTGCCCAAAATTGGCTTTGAATAATTACATTTTACCCTTAAACCCGTATTAAGCATTCGATGAAAAGATATACAAACAAACTGATGGATAACAGCAGTAATTAAAGTAGCGCAACCGTTTGTCATCAATATCATTAAGATCATTTATTATATTCAAAGCTCAAATAAATACCTTCATGACAAGTACTAAAAAGAATAACCATTCGGCCATTGCCATTATTGGCATTTTATTTTTTGTTTTTGGCTTTGTAACGTGGTTGAATGGAACG
>JBBSJX010000217.1:0-6946 GCA_038256825.1 Chitinophagales bacterium | reverse complement strand
TACACACGATCCTAAATTATACAGCCAAACTGTAAAAAAGCTCAATGATATTGTGCTGGAAAATAACTTTCCACCAATGATTGCGGCCCGTAATTATACCTATGCCAACATTGCAGCATACGAGGTAATGGCGGCGGGCGATGCGTCGTACAAATCGTTAGAAGGCCAGATAAAAGGTTTGCAATCTATTCCCAAACCTTCAGCCGAAGAACATATTGATTTTCCGTTTGCAGCGATGATTGCTTTTTGTAAAGTGGGCAATGCGGTTACATTTCCCGAAGGCAGCATGGATGTTTATGTAGATGAATTGAAGCAAAAGGTAAAAAAAGCCGGGATGCCATCTAAACTTTTAAATGGTAGTGTAGCCTATGCAAACAAAGTTGCCGATAATATTTTAAACTGGAGTAAAGATGATAATTATGCTAAAATACGAAGTGCCAGTAAATTTAGTGTAACGGATGAAGACGGCAGATGGGTGCCTACCCCACCCATGTATGCACAGGCCATTGAACCACATTGGAAAGAAATAAGGCCGTTAATTATGGATTCATGCACGCAGTTTAAACCTGTTCGTCCGCCCAAGTATGATCCAAATAATAAAAACAGTACTTTTTATAAGGCTTTGGTACAGGTAAAAACTTTAGTTGATAGCTTAACACCTGAGCAAAAACACATTGCTGATTTCTGGGACGATAATTCGTTTAAGTTAAATGTGGTAGGTCATGTTATGTATGCTACAAAAAAGTTTTCGCCTCCCGGCCACTGGATGAATATTGTTGGAATAATTGCACAGGAAAAAAATGCCGACTTTGGCACTACCCTGGCTGCTTATACCGGAACTTCCATCGCTCTGTTTGAAGCATTTATTAGTTGCTGGGAAGAGAAATTCCGTAGCAATTATATAAGACCAGAAACTGCAATCAATAAATTTATTAATGCCGACTGGGCTCCATACATTCAAACGCCACCGTTTCCTGAATATACCAGCGGACATGCTGTAATATCGGCTGCGGCTGCCGAAGTAATGACCCATTATTTTGGTGATAATGTAAGTTATACTGATTCGTCGGAGATGGAATTTGGCATACCCAACCGCACCTTTACCTCCGTTCGCAATGCGGCAAAAGAAGCTGCCATGTCGAGGGTGTATGGCGGTATACATTACCAGTATTCGTGTGATATTGGAAACGAAAGCGGTATTAAGATTGGACAAATGGTTATTCAAAAATTAAGAATGAAGTCATAAATTTTTCTCAACCAATTTAACTATAAAAAAAAATTATGAAAAAGCATTTCTTTTTTCTAACTATCCCCATCCTTCTATTCGCATGCAGCAATATTGCTGTCGCACAAGGATGTGTTGCCATTCGTGGGGCTTCCGGTTGCACCATGCACCAGGACAGTTTGCCTAAGCAAGGATGGATTTTTTCATCAAACTACAGGTATTTTAAATCTTTTCGTCATTTCAGGGAAGGCAACCAGGAAAAGCAACGTGTTTTACAAGGTTCGGATGTGCGCAATTATACCAATTTTATAGACCTGTCTTTAGTTCATGTTTTAAACAGCAGGTGGTCAATAGGTTTAAATGTTCCTTTCTCTTCTACTACCCGTTCTTCACTGTACGAGCATGATGGCAAAAACCGTCACACTACTTCATCAACCGGTTTGGGCGATATGCGCTTTACCGTTTACCGATGGATGATCGATCCTTCAAAAATGACGAGGGGCAATATTCAAATTGGCCTGGGGATAAAGCTGGCTACCGGTGATTATAATTACCAGGACCTGTTTTACAAAAACGATTCTACCAAAGTATTGGGAGCAGTGGATCAATCCATACAATTAGGAGATGGTGGAACTGGTTTTACTACTGAAGTAAATGCTTATTACAATTTTTCGCACAAAGTAAGTGTCTACGGTAATTTTTACTACCTGCTTAACCCCCGAGAACAAAATGGAACTCTTACCTCAAGAGGAAGTGTGCCTTCTGCTGCAAATATTGCGAATGGAAGTTTTGTAATGAGTGTTCCCGACCAGTTTATGGTAAGAGCCGGGGTTAATGTTCGCTTCAATAAAGCGGTTGCCTCACTCGGCGTTCGTGAAGAAGCATTACCTGCTAAAGATCTTTTGGGAGGAAGCAATGGTTTCAGACGGCCCGGTTACATTATTTCTGCAGAGCCCGGGTTTAATTACGAGTTTAAAAAGGTGAACGTGTATGCTTATGTTCCGGTTGCATTGGTTCGCAACCGAACCCAAAGTGTACCCGATAAAATACGCTCCGAGCTAACCAAGACACGAATTGTAGGCGATGCTGCTTTTGCTGATTATAGCATCAATATTGGAGCCTCTGTCAGATTTTAATGCCATCACCTAAAACTTTTTAAAACTAATGCTATGACGATTTTTTTTAAACCATCAATATTGTTGTTGGTGCTATCTATATGCATAAATTTTTCTGCCCGGGCACAAACCGATATTGATGCCAATATGATGGGAAAGAATAGTTTCTGTTCAGGTTTTGTTTATGCCAACAGTAGCTGGAAAAATTATTGGGAAGGAACCAATAAGAGAGAAAACCTAAATCTTGGAACAGTAAGTACTCATTCGGTAAGCTTTGTAGGTAATTATGGTATTACCAATAAACTAAATGTTTTGGTGGGTCTACCATACGTTAAAACCAGTGCTTCTGCGGGTTATATGAGCGGTATTGATGGGTTGCAGGATGTAAGCCTTTGGGCCAAGTATCAACCCATTGAAAAAAAAGTAGGTCGTGGTATTTTATCATTGTTTACTATAGGTGGTATAACGCTTCCCACTAACAAATACGTAACCGATTATCTGCCCTTGTCAATTGGTCTTGGCAGTACCAATGCCTCGCTGCGGGTTATGGCCGATTACCAGTTGCACAATTGGTTTGCAACAACATCGTACACTTACGTGCTACGCAGCAATATAAAGCTGGATCGCACTTCGTATTACACCACCACCCTGCACAATACCAACGAGGTAGCCATGCCCAATGCCTCGCAGGTAAATATTAGGGCTGGGTACAGGTCGCCACGACTGATAGCCGAGGCCGTCTTTAATAAATGGACAACGCTTGGCGGGTTCGACATCACAAAAAATAATATGCCCTTTCCCAGCAACAGAATGAATGCAACTACAGCCGGTGTAAACTTTAAATACAACCTTACAAAAGTTGAAAAATTTTCGGTAACAGGAGGTGCAAACTATGTATTGGCGGGCAGAAATGTTGGTCAGACAACCAGCTTATACGGAGGTGTATTGCTCTTGATGGATTTTACCCATTCCCCTAAAAAAACAAAGGTTTCTTCCTCAAAATAAAATGAACATGAAAAAGATACTATACATTTTACCTATCCTTGCTTTTGTACTTTTTCTTATTCCACAATCGTGTTCTAAAAAAGTGGAAGGGATAACAGACAACGCACCGGCCCTTCAACCCAATAAAGCAGACGCTGAAGCAGGTTCATGGAAAACTCTCTTGTTAACCTCTCCTGCAGAAATTGCGGTGGCTGCGCCGGGGCTTACCACTACCCCTGATTATATTGCCCAGGTAAACGAAATAAAATCGTGGCAGGCAACTATTACTGCCGAAGAAAGAAAGCTGGTGCAGTACTGGAGTGCCGGGGCTGTGCTGCGCTGGAACGAGATTTTGCGTGAGCTGGTTGCAAAACATAATATTCCACCATACCAGAATGCTGATAACACGTACCCAAATCCGAGTGCAAACAACCCATTGGCCTACCCAACGTTTCCGTTTTCAAATCCGCCGTATTCAGCAAGGGCCTATGCTTATGTAAGCGCCGCCCAGTATGATGCATTGGTGGCGGCTATGTACTATAAAAAATTGTACAGCAGGCCGGCACCTTTTATGGTTGATGCCAGTTTAAATGTGCTGGTACCAAAATCTGATTTACCTTCTTATCCATCAGAAGATGCGGTGGTGGAAGGGGCAGCAGTAGAAACGTTGAAGCTGCTGTTTCCAGGCGACCAGGAGTATATTCAGCAACGGGCAGAGGAGCACAAAAGATCGAGGATTATTGCAGGCGCCAATGTTAGAAGTGATATAGAAGCCGGCGAAGCATTAGGTAAAGCCGTAGCTCAAAAATTTGTGGCAAGGGCAAGGGGCGACAGGGCAGGGGCGGCCGCAGGCAATGCACAAATTTGGACGCAATTAGATATTGATTGTAAGGCCCGGGGCGAAATTCCATGGATCAGCTTGGATGTGCCGGCTCGGCCGCCAATGTTGCCTGTATTTGGTAAAGTGCGTGCATTTCTTTTCGATTCACTAACAGCGGTTTCGTTGCGGCCCGGCCCTCCGCCCCCAACTGCGAGCGAACAAATGAAAAAGGAAACAGCCGAAGTTTATGAACTGTCAAAAAACCCTACACGTGAGCAAATTCGTATTGCGCATTTTTGGGCCGATGGTATAAATACTGTTACACCTCCGGGGCATTGGAATGATATTGCTGCCTCGGATTTTATTGGCAAAAGATTTAGTGAGGTAAGGTGGGCAAGAAATATGGCCCTGCTCAATATGGCTTTAATGGATGCTTCCATAGTTTGTTGGGATACCAAATCCTTTTATTACAATCCACGTCCATCACAATTGGATCCACGCATAAAAACATTAACGGGGGTGCCCAATTTCCCATCCTACATGTCAGGCCATTCAACGTTTAGTGGTGCGGCTGCCGAAATACTTTCCTACATCAATCCTGAAAAGGCAACAGCTTACACGGCCATGGCACAGGAGGCCTCTTTATCCAGAATGTATGGTGGCATTCATTATCGTTCGGACTGCGACGCGGGACTGGTTACCGGTAAAAAAATTGGTTCATATGCAGTAAACAGGGGCAAATCTGATGGAGCAGATTAATTGCTGAATAGTTCAACTCAACTATAAACTTCGGTGGTTTTTTATTCAGGGGCCGGTTCAGTGAGAACAGACCGGCAATTTTTTATGTTACACTCCTGAGTTGTAGCAGAACTTACCTGCAAGCCGATAAATTAGTGATTTTTATTGCTCAATTGCTAATCAATGTCGTTTTTACTTAACGTTGAGCTTGCTCAAAAGGAGCATCCTGTTTATAGAATTATTCCTTTAGAAGTTAGTTGTCAACTCCGTAGGAGTCACCTAAGCACCTAAGCACAGGAAGCACCTACGGTGCTTTTTATACAGCTTCAATTATGGTTTCTATAAACAGGAAGCTCCAATGGAGCTAAAATAAGATGAAAGCCCCAGGTTGGTAATAGAAGCCGAAAAATTTTAGGGAGCTTTCCAATGATGATTTACAATGTATGCTATTCAAAAATACTATTGCTTAAATGCTTAAAAGCCTCCATTGCTCCCATGTATTCACAGGTACGGGCGCCGGCTTTATTTGCATTGGCAATAATATGCTTCCAGTCGTTGGCGGATTTTGATAGTATTTCTTCAAGGGTAAAGTTGCTTAACTGGTACAATACCGCTCCAACAAAAGCATCACCGGCACCGGTAGTATCAACAGGTTTTACGGTTATGCTGTCAACCATTATTTTTTGTTTTTTATGCACCAGCATGGTTCCTTGTTTGCCAAGGGTTATGGCAAATGTTGCATCTGTTTTCTGTAGTAGAATATCAGACGCTTCCTCAACCGAGTTGCTGCCCGTTAATAAAAAGGCCTCTTCATCGCTTACTTTAAAAAAATGGCATTGTTTCATAAATTGCCACGACTGGTCGATGAAAGTTTGGGTATTATCTTTAAAAAGCAGGTGCCGGTAATTAGGGTCGAAACAAATAATTAATTTTTTGCTGATGGCTTTTTGCAACAAACTTTTATAGGCAAGTTGTAACGGACCGGGCAAAAACCCTGTTGCGGACCCAAAGTGAACAATCGAACATTCATCCAAATCAATTTCTGCCACATCGGCTTCGTTTAACTGCCCATCAGCGCCACGGTTAAAAACAAAATCCCGCTCCCCATCTTCCATAAGCGACACAAAAGCAAACGTTGTAAAATGTTGCTTGTCCTGGTACATCCATTTGGTTGACACGCCAAAATCTTCCATCACTTCTACCAGTTGTTTGCCAAAAGGGTCGGCGCCCACCTTTGCGGCCAATAAAACATCGCCACCTAATGCGCTGATTGCTGCAGCCACATTGGTTGGGGCACCACCGGGTTTCTTTAAAAAATGCTCACCTTTTAATAACGAGGTGCCGGTATCAGTACAAATCATATCAATTAGTGCTTCTCCAATGCAAAGTATTTTCATGTGGCAATTTTGTCGTTGTTAGGTAGTGAATGTAATTTTTCTAAAAATTATATAGTCATATTTTTTAGAATTGCTTTTTTAATTTGATGGTACCAGCATTTGATATTTATAGCATCATCGTTGCGTCGCAATCACTTCATCTATTGTGCTTTTGGCATCTCCTGGTTTCATGTTTAATAGGTTGTCGGCAGTAACAATAGCTATTATTTAGTGTTCCGTTACCCTTCCCTTTTTTACTTCATTTTTCTTGAACATACTATATAATTTAAGGTACACCCCATTACTCCAGCCAAATCCATCCTGCGATGGGTATTCGCCACCACCACTTTCCAGGTGGGTGTTTTCAACGTTGTATTTTTCCATCATTTTACCTGTATTCTGGTAAACTTTTTCGTTTACATCCATCCATCTTTCAGCAATACTCCGGGCTAGTGTATCATAATTATAATTCATCAATCCTTGAATGGAAAGATACTGAAGCGGCGCCCATCCATTGGGTGCATCCCATGGCTGGCCTGTGTGGTAAGGTGTGGTAAGCAGTCCGCCCTCTTTCAAAAACCTGTTTTCCAGTTGCTCTATTACATTCATAGCCTGGTTCGGAGTAGCAATGACGGTAAATAAGGGTAATTCTCCTGCCATAGCATACCGGTTGGTAGTGCTGCCATTT
>JBBSJX010000216.1:0-6951 GCA_038256825.1 Chitinophagales bacterium | reverse complement strand
TTTGCTCATTAGCCATTACAACCAGATCTCCCGCTCTTTCATGATTAATATGGTAGGCCGCTTGTGCTTCCCGGTCTAAAACCAGCGCAACTCCTTGAACCGTTTTTAATATGGACTTCACCTTTTCCGTAACAGATTCATCGTTTATATAAACATGTGCAACCTGGTGGTCGGCCACAACAAACGCTTTTGAAGCACCCGGGTCTAAAAGCTCCAGCCCTCTTTCTACCCTTATTTGCAAAAGGTCGTGCTGGCGAAAAACCCGGTTTAAATGTATAGGGTTATTTACCGGTGCTATACCATATTCTGATAGTAAAATAACTTGAGCATTTTTACTTTCGTAATGCTTTACCAACTTTTCTACCTGCTGGTCCATTTCATTTAATTCCTTACTTATATTTTCAATATCAGGTCCCGATTTTTGAAGGCAGTAATCTAAATGTGGCAGGTAAATAAGCGTAAGGGTTGGATCGTACTTCTCATCCGTATATATGGATGCATCAGCAATCCATTCCGTTGATTTTATGTTTGCGCCCGGTCCCCAAAACTGGAATAAAGGAAACTGCCCCAGCTTTTCCTGCAACTCATCTCTTAACCCCGCAGGGTGACTGTAACAATCGGGCGTCTTTCTTCCATCTGCCAAATAATTAGGTCGTGGAGTAACGGAGTAGTCGGCAGAAGTGTACATATTATACCACCAGAACATGGTTGCACACGTAAAATCCAGGTCTTCGTTTTTGGCTCTTTCCCATATTTTTTCGGCTAGAACCAGTTTATTGGATTGCTTCCAGAATTTTATTTCGCAGTCTTCGCGATCATACCAGCCATTTCCTACAATCCCATGTTCGCCGGGCCATTTGCCCGTAACATAACACGATTGAACAGCAGTAGTAACGGCAGGCAAAACAGGTTGAATATTGGCCAGGTTTCTTGTCTCCAAATATTTGTTTAAAAAAGGAGTGTGCTGGCCTATCACCGAAGTTGATAGTCCTACTATATCAATAACTACTGTTTTTTTCATGATTGATTTAACTGGTCTAATACCCATTGCAATTCCCGAATAATGGATTGCTCCATAGGTAATTTTAAATTATCTGAAAGTACTTCCCAGGTATAAGTTTCCACTTCCAGGTGTTCAGTAACGGGTTCGCCAACCTGCATTTTAAGCACCTCAACAATATCACTTTGGGTTGAATGTAATTGGTCGAACTGCTTTTCAAATATGGGTACATGAAAATGCGCCCTCCATTCTTCCACATCCATATTTTCCGCATCTTCCAGCGCTTCCGGAAGATCGGAGTACCTCAAATAGCTGCCATCTTTTTTTCGTGCAATAACCTGGTGCAGGTAAGTGGGCTCGTTAAACCTGGCAAAAGCATTTTTCATCTCCAACCGGTTTGCACCTGCAGGCATTAAAGCTTTTAAAGCGGCACTAATCTGGTATTTACCCACTTTAATACCATCCTGCTTTAATTGTTTTAATATAGCTGCGTGGGGTTCGTAGCCAATAGCAAAATGGCAAACATCATAACACAACCTTATATGCAGTTTTACCATGTTGACTGCCTCCGCTCCCGAAACGCCATATTTTGTAACAAACTGCGGAACCGCAGCTAATAACAGGTCATGATTATACCATTCTATAAATTCACTGCCGGTTTCTAAAATCCCATCAGGCTCGGGTTCAATATCCAGGTGTAAAACTTTCCCGGTATTCTTCTGTATCTCCACCAGGTGAAAGGCAGTTTCAATAATATGCTGGGTTGCTTTTTCTCTTGCCTGGGCCAAAGCTACTGCCGTCTTAAACCAGTATCGGTAACTTAAGGGCGAAGTAGAAACTCCTCCATCCATCCCGTCGGGCAGCAGTTGGGCCAGTATATCAAAAAGGCGGTTGGTATATTCCAGGCGTTCTGTGGTGGTCCAGTCGGGCGCATGTACCTGGTCTTTTACAACCGTATTATGAAACCCTCCATAAGGAAAACCATTCATGGTAAAAACATATCCACCTGTTTCATCCAGCCATTTTTTAAATGTTTCCAGTTCCCCTGTTTTCACTAACTCAAGGCTTGCAAGGTGCGACAACCGCAACCCTAACCCCATTGGAGCGTTAGGCGATAAAGTGTTTTTTATAGCCGGAAAATGTTTTTTAATTGCATCAAAATGATCGGGCCAGCTTTCGCCGGCATGTATGTTGGTGCAATAAGTAAGATGTCCTTGTTGGGTTTTCATGCTTTTTAAAAATGCTTATCCGGGTTTGAAAAGTTTATCAAATTCTGCACTTATACGCTTCACGTTTTGCTTTTAAAAGCAGTAAACTTGTTTTATTTATTTTGGACCGGGCTTCACCGTTTCAATGTTTCATTGTTGCGTCGCACACTTGTACTGAAGTTTCAACTGGCAGCAAATGACCTTTTCAATAAAATCAATGGTCAACGTAAAGCCTGTAAATTTAAACTGTTTACCTGTTCAGCAGCTTTTTGCAGCAATGGAATATCCATTTCATGTACTTCTACTCCCTTTCCTATTGCTGTAAGCAAGGTTATAGTTAACCTGCCACCCAAATGCTCTCTAAATTCTTCCAGCCCTAATAATACCGGGCTGTCATCGTGCGTTAGTTGCATAAAGGGATGGGTGATCTCAAAACCTACTGCCAATAAAAGATTTATAATACGGTTCACTTCTTTTTGTTGTAACCTGCCGGTAAGCCCTGAGTAAACACTATCCAATGCAATACCCATTGCTACTGCTTCGCCATGTAAAACGGTAAAATTGGTAAGCTGCTCTAATTTATGGGC
Source organism: Chitinophagales bacterium (assembly GCA_038256825.1). Lineage (GTDB taxonomy): Bacteria > Bacteroidota > Bacteroidia > Chitinophagales > Chitinophagaceae > Segetibacter. Next base: position 4,156 of record JBBSJX010000216.1, on the reverse strand, counting down.
ACTCCAATGTCCAAAATCTAACGGTCGCGCTGAGCCTGTTTCAAAGGGGTCGCCACTACGTATATGTTCCAGGTGAAGGGCAGCACATTTTTTAATCAAATAGTTCATAGCATCTAAATCTCTCCCGGCTATTTTCGATCCATTTTCTTCCAGCCACTCAAAAAAAGATGCGTCTTTAATCAACGCAACCTTTATGGCTTCCGAAACCCCCGAACGCCAATCACGATCACCCAGTGTGGTTAAAAACTGATCGTCGTTAAACACCGCTACCGGTGGTGCAAACGTTCCCACAAAATTCTTTTTGCCTTTATAATTGATCCCGTTTTTTACGCCAATCCCGCTGTCGTTTTGCGATAATACAGTGGTGGGAATGCGTATGTGTTTAATGCCCCTGTGCGAAATGGCAGCGCCAAAACCTGCAAGGTCTAAAATGGAGCCTCCACCAATAGCAGCCAGGTACGAATGCCGGTCCACTCCATGAATATTTACAGCATCCACAATTCTATCGAGGAATGCAACATTGTTTTTTGCAGCTTCGCCACCTGCAATAACAACTATTTCGGCTACCGGTTTTACAGTAGGAAAAGCAGTAAAGTATTGCTCAATTTGCTGTTTGAGATTGGGGTGAAAATCAATAACACCCTGGTCGACCACAAACAGTATTTTTTGCTGGATTCCTACAATGCGGTTGCCGGAAAAAAAATCGTTTAAAAGCGGGTTTGAAATGTTAAAAAGACCACTGGTAAAATATACCTTGTATTGAAAGTTAACACTAAACGATTGTTGTAAATAGTCCATATTTTGATATCGTGTAAAAGTACAGCCTTCCGGCATTTAAAAACTCATTTACCCGCAATTGAACCTTCATTTGTAAACTACAACTAAGAACAATTCATTGTCAGGTAACCGCAAACATTTTTGCAAGTTTTAGCGATATTGGTAACAATATCACAATAACCAGTGCAAGAAATAATGTGCCAAAAGCCGCAGCCCAGGCTGCATTCATCAGTATTAAAGCAATAACCCCGGCCTTAACCGCCATCCCTATATTTTTACCTATTGGTTGTTGAATGGCTTTTAAAAGCGGCTTATAAATCATCCAGGCAAAAGGCACCACGAACAAGAGGGTATAAACAATAGTGCCTTTGGTTATTGCAAAGTAGAGGATCATTGCTATTACCAAAGCATAAAACAAACCGGCAGCGTATAAGGTAGTTTTTTTACCTCCATGAACTTCACCCCGGCTGATCATAGTAATAGAGGCAATATAAATAATTGGAATGATAGCGAGGAACCACCAGTTGTACACCTCGTTACCATGCGGGGTTGTAAAAATGCTGATACCTAACAGTAAATTTAATCCCCTGCATAAGCCCATATTTAGCGGGCCTAAAAAAGATTGGTGCTTACCCCATTTATCGTAAACGAGTGCTGAGGCTGTTATAAATACGGCTAACTGGCCCGAAGTAGTGCTAACTAAAAAAGCAAGGATTACCCCCAGGCATAGCAGGCAGGCCCCCAGCATAGAGGCAGTTCGTTTATTAACAAGACCACTGGGGATAGGCCGTTCGGGCCGCTCCACTTTATCGAGTTCGGCATCAAACACATCGTTAAATACTACGCCACCTCCGTACAAACCTGCGGTGGCAAAACAAAGTAACAGTATAGGAATTATTTCGGAAACGTGATGAGGTTCATTGGCCAAAAAACCAGAGATGGCCACTCCCGCCAACACATCGGCTACGGATGTTACAATATTGGCCGGCCTCATTAACTGCAGGAATCCTTTTAGTTTTTTCAATATGCGCTGTTGCTGTTTAATGTTTAAAACCCAGGGTACCAATTGCTGCTTGTTGCGATGCCGATGAACGGATTGCGACGCAACGATGATGCTATAGAAATCCAAAGCTGGTATCCTAAAAATGCTAACTTATGATAATAGAAGATTTATCGATTCGCGGTTGCTGGCCTCCACGTAAAACGGTATTACCTTCAAACTTTTCCGATTGATCTACGTTATTAACCGTTGTAAAATCGGCCTCGTTAATCTGGCCACTTTTACCAAAAGCTGTTATTGCATTGGTGTAGGTTACCAATTGAATTTGTTCGGTACTTATACCACGCGCTTTCATTAATGCAGCGGTTTTAGGCACAGCCAGCGGATCACTAATGCCCCAGTCGGCCGCAGAGTTAACCATGATACGATCGGCACCATATTGTTTTACAACTTCAACCATGCGCTCGTTACCCATTTTTGTGAAAGGATAAATGGTAAAGGCTGCCCAAAAACCGCGATCGAGTACCTCTTTTACGGTTTCTTCGTTGTTGTGATCCACAATCACCATATCGGGGCTTAAGCCATGCTCTAAGGCAATATCCATGCTGCGGCGGGTGCCTTGTTTTTTATCGCGGTGCGGCGTATGAATTTGTACCGGCAGGCCTGCTTCTTTTGCCAGCTCCAGTTGCAGGCGGAAATATTTTTCTTCGGCGGCGGTTTGGTCGTCAAAGCCAATCTCGCCAATGCCAACCACCCCTTCTTTTAGTATAAATAAGGGCAAAATTTCCATAACCTGTTCAGCAAGGCTTTCGTTATTGGCTTCCCGGGAATTTAACCCGATGGTACAATAATGTTTAATACCAAATTGTGACGAACGAAAACGCTCCCAGCCTATGAGGCTACTGTAATAATCGCGAAAGCTATCTATGCCCGTACGGGGCTGGCCTAGCCAAAAAGCGGGTTCTATTAATGCCACCACCCCGGCATCGTACATGGCCTGGTAATCATCGGTAGTACGCGAAGTCATGTGCACATGTGGGTCAAAAAACTTCATTCCCCGGATGCTTTGTAAATCGGGCGGTATTAAATTTTCTTCTTCTTTTATTGGGTCGTGGTCAAATGAACTACAGCACATAAATCAACAATTGTAGGATTAAAGGTTAGCGGACATTACATATTGTTCCAGGTAAGTGTATGATTGGTTATGGCAGCTTTTAATTGCGGGTAATTTGCCAGCAGCCGGTTGGCCGGCTCATAACTACTATAAAAACAAGCCAATGCGCCTGCCTGTTTTTCCTTTTCGTTTTCCGAAATAAATAAGTTTTCTATTAATACCAGGTTATCAGCATTTATAAATTTGGTAACCAACCGCCATAATTGAGGATTAACTGACCGGTGCGCCGATAAACGTTCATGGGCGTAATCAATGAGGGTTGCTGCCAATGCTTCGTTCGACCGTTCATCAATACCATAAATTTTATTGATGTCCTTTTCGGTAAAAAAGGCTTTCAATACCATTTGGTTCCAGGCAGGGTCGGCCAAAAATGTTGAAGGGTATGGATTGTTATACATGATAGCTTCTAAAACAATTCCAATATTACTTCTTATACCTTCGGCGCAGCGTTCTATCCAATCGGATGGATAAGCCAAAAAGGGCAACGCAGCATACAACGCAGCCAGTTCGTTCATCTCGGCTGCGTTAAATAAGGTCTCAATTTTATGAATGTAATTTTCTTTATCGGTTTTATTTACCTGCAGTAAAAGGTAAATGCGGCAAAGCCTGTCAACGGTAAAACCATCCATTGCATAGCCCGGCAACAGGTTTTCTAATGCATCTAATTCGGCCTGGGGCACCTCAATGGCCGACCTGCCCACGTTGCGGTGTGCCGTAACAAAAGCCTTATTTAAATAGGCTGCTTCTTTTTCATCACAAACCTGGGAGGCTTTTTCTTCCAGCCAAAGCAAAGACACCTCCGATAAGTTGTGTTGTAATATTTTTAGGATCACCCGTTCCAGATCGACTTGTTCCATTTACGAGGTGTTAATTATGGTATATAAAATAGTTTATAACTAAAGCTCCACTAATAATCAGGAGGCCAAAAAATTCACGTGTTTTTTCAATATATGGTTTGGTTGCCTGCATACTTTCTACAATACTGGGTTTGTTATATTTAAACACCCAGTCGCGAACCCCATCCTCTGCAAAAAATAATTTAATGGCATAAACAACGTAAATGGCAATGGCTATCAGGTAAAATAAGGGATAGTAATATCCGAAAGCCGCCAGCCCACATAACAGGGATGCAACCATGTAAATGGGAACCCACAACCATGAATCTCCATCGTTAAGATTTACGTAAGCAAACCCTGCAAATGCCA
>JBBSJX010000215.1:0-6956 GCA_038256825.1 Chitinophagales bacterium | reverse complement strand
TAATCGTTGAGGGGTGCCACCTGGCAATTGTTTTTTCCACAGATAACCTACAGCATTAAAAAGCAAGGTTTTGCCATCAGGTGATGTAGTGGCTTCGCGAATTACCTTTGGCGCAAACACTTCCTGGTTTAAATCCTGCCTGGTACGTACCGCTTCATAAATTCGCTGATCCACATTTGCCTTAAAGGGAATATTGGTTGCTTTATTGGGTTCGTTAATATTGATTTTATTAATCTTTCCATTGGACCAGATAACGATGGTTTGGTTATCGGGCATCCAGTTGTAACCTGTAAAGCTGCCAAAAACGGTCCATGCTTCCTGCTGGTCTTTGCTTAACTGATCATACACCGGCCACTCTTCACCGTTTTCTAAATCCCGCACAAACAATACTGTTTTAGTGCGCACCCGCTTTATAAACGATAGCAATTTGCCGTCTCTTGAAATTTGTGGCCGAACGGCACCACCGGGCCCGCCGGTAACATTGTCAACCGTTCCTTTTTCGCGGTCGAACCTGCGAATAGCAAAAATCTGTTCGTTAGGATTTTTATTGTATTGGAAAAATCCGCCCGGATAAACGTCTTCATCAAAGTAAACATAACGGCCATCGGGCGAAACAACGGGTTCGTTCACATCCTGCTGGTCGTTTTTGCGCTGTGTTAATTGCAGACCGCCACCGCCACTGATGTGGTACATCCAAATTTCGCCGGCACCCAACGACCGGGTGGAGGTAAAGTGTTTGCGGGCAACAATATACTGGCCGTCCGGGGTCCAGGCGGCGTTGTTTAATAACCTGAAGGTTTCTTTTGTAATCTGCCGGGCATTACTGCTATCGCGGTTCATAACCCAAATGTTATCGCCACCACCTGCATCGCTGGTAAAAAGAATAAATTTTCCATCGGGGCTGTAGCGCGGTTGCACTTCAAAAGCATGGCCTTTGCGTAAAACTTTTGCATCACCCCCGGTAATAGGCATACTGTAAATGTCACCCAGTAAATCAAAAACAATTTCTTTACCATCGGGCGAAACATCCAAATTCATCCAGGTGCCTTCGGTTACGGTAAAGGAAACATTTTTGTAGGGCCCTTCGGGATTTTGAACATCCCATTTTTTCTTGTCCTCTTTTTTGTCCTGGGCATTTAAACCAGGCATTAATAGCAAACAGTTTAATATGCCAATCGCTAATCGTTTTATCATGTGTGTTGTTTGAATAAAAACGAATGTAGATAAAAAGTAAGAGGTAAAACAGCTTATGAAAATTTTTGGATATCCTGGCTAAACCAGGTAGGTTAAATTGTGAGCTGTTGCAAGTTTAAATAATAGTGATGCCCTCGTACGAACCGAAAATACTGCTGCCATAAAAACTAAAAGTACAAGTGAGTGACACAACCGGGGCTGAATGTTGTAAAAATGCCCGACCCCATAAATTATTAGTAAAAATTTGGTTTACAATTAATTAGTAGGTGTTGGCAGGTTTTAGTTGTTGATTTTTTTTGCTTTTATTACCGGGCATTATTTTGTGATGATGAATGAACCGGTAACTTTATTCAAATTTGAACAATAATATTCTGAAGATGCCTTTTATTAAAATTGACCATTTGAAATGCAAAGAAATTATACCGGGATATTTAGCCAGGAGCGTGCATACCGGAACCTTGACTTTTATGTACTGGACCGTGAAGGCTGGTGCAACAATGCCAATGCACTCGCACCTGCACGAGCAGGTTGCCAATGTATTGCAGGGTAGTTTTGAACTTACCGTAGATGGCGAAACAAGAATTATTGAGCCGGGCGATGTGGCCGTGATACCGCCTCACGTTTTGCATGGAGGAAAAGCTTTGACGGATTGTGAGCTGTTAGATGTATTTAATCCTGAAAGGGACGACTATAAATTTTAAATGATGAATTTGGACCTTACCAATAAAACAGCACTTGTGTGTGGTAGTTCGCAGGGGCTGGGCCTTGCAACTGCAAAAGAACTGGCTTTGTTAAGCGCAACAGTTATTTTAATGAGCCGAAGCGAGGAAAAATTGAAAACCGCATTAAAGGCTTTAGATACAAAGGCCGGCCAGCAGCATAGTTATATTGTGGGAGATTTGTCGGAACCTGACCAGGTTAAAAGGGCAGTAGAGAAAAAATTGGAAGAAGCAGGCACCATTCACATTTTAGTGAATAATGCCGGTGGCCCACCATCGGGGCCCATGCTGCAAACCGAAGCGGAAGCTTTGGGGCAGGCGTTTAAAACACATGTAATCAGCAGCCATGTATTGGCGCAATTGCTGGTGCCGGGTATGCGAAATGCGGGGTTTGGCAGAATCATCAACATCGTATCTACCTCAATTAAGCAACCGATTAATGGATTGGGTATTTCAAATACCATCAGGGCTGCGGTTGCAAACTGGGCCAAAACCCTGGCGAACGAAGTTGGTAATAACGGCATCACCATCAACAATGTATTACCGGGATTTACCAATACCGACCGGTTAGATTACCTTTTTGATAAGCAGGCTACCGACCAGGGTGTGGATAAGCAAACCATACTGGAGAGAACTATTGCCTCCATACCTGCCAGGCGGTTGGGTGAGCCAAATGAGTTTGGAGCTGCTGTTGCTTTTCTCTGTTCACCTGCCGCAGGTTACATAAATGGTATAAATCTTCCGGTTGATGGAGGACGTACAGGGAGTTTATAAATCCATTTTATTTTTTACTCTTATCATGAAGCGCACCGCAGGCATATTGGCTTATAAACGCAATGCTGAACAGCAGTTATTTATTTTGCTGGTTCACCCTGGCGGTCCTTTTTATAAAAACAAAGACGTTGGAGTATGGAGCATACCCAAAGGGGAATATGAAGATGGAGAAGATCCCTTAACCGTGGCTAAACGTGAATTTGAAGAGGAAACAGGCAACCTTATTACTGGTAATAATTTTATCCAATTAACCCCAGTAAAATCAAAAGGAGGAAAACTTATTTCAGCATGGGCCATTGAAAACGATTTTGAACGCTGTTTTATCAGCAGCAATTTATTTGAAATGGAGTGGCCGCCTAAATCAGGCAAAATGCAATCGTTCCCCGAAGTTGACAATGCTGAGTGGTTTGATGTTGAAACCGCAAGGGTAAAAATAAATGGATCGCAAATGCCCGTTTTAGAGGAATTAATAGCCATTTTAAAAAGTGTTTAAATCATCTCTTTCAAAAAAAGCGAATGAAAAAGATATGGGTCCGGGTAGTGATATTGTTATTAACGGGCATTTTTTTATTTGGAACTGTGTTCATTTACAGGGCGTTGCCTATACTTACCGGTTATAATGCTAAAATAGTTTGTTCATGTATATTCGTTAGCGGCAGATCGGATAAAGATGTTTTAAGTACCGAAGTGGCTTCATTTCCGTTTTCGTTAGCTAAAGTAAAAGTTCATAAAAGTGATTTTACTGTTAGCGCCAGCGTGTGGGGAGCGGGATATAAAAAAGCCATTTATCGCCGGGGTTTGGGATGCACTTTAATTAATGAAGTAGCCGAAAGAAAAGTTAGAGCACAGGAAACCCGCTTAGCTCAAAAACCGCCGGTTAACCAGGATCGTTTAATATGGCCATTGGGTAATCTACATGCCGATAGTTCGTTTAACAATATTGATGAAGCAAAAATTAACCAGGCGCTCAACCTTGCATTTCAGCAAAAAAATAACAAGGCTGTTTTTGGTACCCGGTCCATTATAGTGCTTTACAAAGGCAAAATTATCAACGAAAAACATGTTGAAGGATTTAATGGAAATGCGCCGCAGATAGGCTGGTCCATGACCAAAAGTATAACCAACGCACTCATTGGTATTTTGGTAAAAGAGAGAAGATTACATGTAAACGACCGCCAACTTTTTCCTGAATGGAAAAATGATGATCGCGAAAATATTACCATCGATCACCTGTTACACGCCAATAGCGGTTTAAAATGGCGGGAAGTTTATACCAGTCCCAGTTCGGCAACCACCATGTTATATCAAAAAGATAATATGGCGCGGTATGCAATTAATTTTCCCCTGGAGGAGCAACCCGGAACCCATTTCAGGTATTCAAGTGGAACTTCAAATATTCTATCCTACCTCATCAGGCGTAAAACCGGCGACGACTATTATCGCTTTGCTTACAACCAGTTGTTTTATAAACTGGGCATGTTTTCGGCAACCCTTGAACCCGATGCCAGTGGAACTTTTGTGGGGTCTTCTTATTGTTTTGCTTCGGCAAAGGATTGGGCAAGGTTTGGTTTATTTTACCTGAACGACGGAACGATTAATGGAGAGCGGATTTTGCCCGAAGGTTGGGTAAAGTATACTACCACACCTTCTAAAGGAGCAAAATTAGGTGAGTATGGAGCGCAGTTTTGGCTCAATGCCGGTGAGCCGGGTAATCCTGCAAACCGAACCTATCCTGGTGTGCCTGCAGATTGTTTTTTTGCCGAAGGCTACCAGGGCCAGGAAGTCTGGATCATCCCCTCAAAACAACTGGTAGTAGTTAGATTAAGCTTGCAAAACAAGCAAAAGCTCGACGAAAATAAATTTCTTTCACTAATTACAAATGCTGTAAAATAAAGGAAATACAAAAAACATGATACAGTCGTGTTATTTAAAAACTATAATACTGGACCATCTCACAAAAACATATAGATTAAACGTATGCCTGATATTAAGGCCTTGGCAGGTAATTTTTTTTGGTGCCAGGCAGGGGTATTTTGCTTCAGCATCGTTGCGTCGCACTCGTGTACGGCAATGCTTGTAGCAACCATTTAGCGTGATGTTTTTGTTGCTGTATAAAATTGTAAAAGCCGTTCAATAGGGTTTTAAAAAAACATTTTAATAACCAATCTTGTTAAAACCACCAATAAAACCAGGTGAATAAACGACGAACTAAGTATGTTCTGTATTTTTTTTGCCTTAACACACGAGTATGACTTACTCACTATTAATTCGCTTTCGGGAAAGTAAATAAGGTGATGTGCCTTCCAATCGCTATCGCGGTATTTTACAAATAGAAAGTATTTTAGCAATAAGGATACCTTCATTAACAAGAAGAGCAAACTTTGTATTTTAAACAACAGGAGGAATAAATTCATAGGACACCTTTTTCTACTTCTATAAAACGATGTGCTTATTTTCATATTTTCTCCTAAAAACTTTATCGTGCCCCAAAAAGACATTCTTTAAAATTTAGTTATGCAAGCAATCATAATTACGCAATCCGGGTCGCCCGGTGTATTACAGTTACAGGAAAGGCCTACACCCAAACCCAAACCTTGTGAAGTATTGGTTCAGGTAAAAGCAGCAGGCATAAACAGGCCCGATATTGCGCAACGCAAAGGGCATTATCCACCGCCACCGCAGGCACCACAGGATATCCCCGGCCTGGAGATTTCGGGTGTAGTGGTGGAGTGTGGGGATGCAGTTACACGTTGGAATGCCGGAGATGAGATATGTGCATTATTGCCGGGCGGTGGGTATGCGGAGTTTGCCGTAGTGCTTGCTGATCATTGTTTGCCAAAGCCAACAGCCTTTTCCTTTGCCGAGGCTGCTTCGTTACCCGAAACCATTTTTACGGTTTGGCACAACGTATTTCAGCGGGGGAAATTAAAGGCAAACGAAAATTTTTTGGTTCATGGAGGTAGCAGCGGTATTGGTATTACCGCTATTCAACTGGCAAAGGCTTTTGGTGCTACAGTTTTTGCCACTGCCGGTACCGATGCAAAGTGTTTGGCCTGTATTAAATTAGGTGCCGAAGGTTGCATTAATTATAACAACCAGGAGTTTGAAATGGTATTGGCAAATAAAGGGATTGATGTGATTCTTGATATGATTGGGGGGGATTACTTTGCAAAAAATATTCATTTGCTTAATGCGGATGGGCGTCTTGTTTATATAAATGCAATGAAAGGTGCTGACGTGAATTTAAATATCATGGATATTATGCGCCGGCGATTAACCATTACAGGAAGTACGTTACGCAACAGGGAAGATGTTTTTAAAGCGGAACTGGCTAAAGAAATTGAAGAGAAAGTTTGGCCATTAATAAACGAAGGGAAATTTAAACCGGTTATTTATAAAACGTTTCCCTTATCGGCTGCTGCCGATGCCCACTCCCTGATGGAAAGTAGTGAGCATATCGGAAAAATTATTTTGACTGTGGAAGAGTAGAAAATTATAAAAAAGCAGCCAATGGAACTTTTAGTATGAACGAATGTGCATCCATTGGAACTTTCAGTATGAACGAATGTAATGCAAGGTGTTTATAGAATTAATTCTACACAAAATGATAGAAGATCGTTTTTGGGGAATGAATGATTTTCTTGATTAGTTAAACTAAAGTAATCAGTAAAAACTAATAAGTATACTCGATTAATTCGGGTGAGCTGGGAGGCGTTGGAGAATATAGTTTAGTAATAAAACAACCTGTTATAAAAAAAAATGAGGCTCAAAGAATTGAGCCTCCTTTTCAACCCTAAACCCTTAAAAAACATTTTATATAGAAGCAAAATCATGCCAGTTTTAGATTTCTATAACAGTTAATTTTATCCTTCCAGATTTTAAACAATGAAATTATTAACCGCAGTCATCTCGCTTATTGGAGTAGGTGTTTTTGTTGCCTGTAAACTCAAAACAACTTGTCAAACGGCGCCGAATGACAACACGCTGCTTTGGGAAGTATCCGGCAACGGCTTAGATAAACCTTCTTATTTTTTGGGCACGATGCACCTGATGTGTGCAGAAGATGCGGTATTGAGCAACGCAACCAAAAGCATTATAAAACAAGTAAAGAATATATACCTGGAAGTTGACCTGGACAATGCCGGAGAACTTCTTTCCGGCGTATTGGATGTGGTGAATATGCGTAAAGAAAATCTGCAAGAGGTAATTACCGAAGCTGAATATTCGCGGGTAAAAACTTTTTTCGAAAAGCATCAACCAGCAGTTCCT
>JBBSJX010000214.1:0-7042 GCA_038256825.1 Chitinophagales bacterium | reverse complement strand
CGTGATGTGTAAAAATGGCTACCATGGGTGCCTTTCCATCTTTGCCAAAACCGGAGGTGTTGTTTTCATCAATTACCGCGCTACCCGAAAAAATATAGCCCAGGCTGTCGGGGTAAAGGGCAACAGGTTTATGATCCCAATGAACAAGGTCGGTACTGGTAGCATGCCCCCAGTGCATTGGCCCCCAAACCGTACTGTCAGGGTAGTACTGGTAAAACAGGTGATAGGTGCCATTTTCATATACCATACCATTTGGATCATTCATCCAATGGGCTTGTGGCGAAAAGTGTATCTGGGGACGATAGAGTTCAGTATATACTTGTGAGGTATCGTTGGAGGTTGGTTTTTTCTCGCTATTGGAGCAGGATGCCAATATAGTTATAATGATGAGGATGACCAGGCTTCTCATTAGAAAAGGTTTTGATTATTTGAATAAGTGAAGTTTATTAAATAAAGCAGTAAGGATACAATCTAAGAATTATTGCTGAGCTTTTGTTAGTGTATAAGGGTGCGACCTTTCATCAAGCTTCCCGGAAAGCTAGGGGCAAGCAGGTTAACTGCCCCCGATTAAATCGTATGAAAAACCGCTTTTCAATCAAGCCCCGCAAAAAAGCCTAACGTGTGGACACATCTTTTGAATGTGCTTTTTAATCTAAATCAAGTAGTCTAATTCTATATTTAGAGTCTTAAAATAGCCCCATAGGGGCTCCCTGTTTATAGAATATGAGATCAATCGAGCATCCATGATTCATAGGAGCCGCCTAAATTCATCAAAAACAGGAAGCACCTACGGAGCTTTAATCAGACACTATCAAAAATTTTTCTATAAACAGGATGCTTCTATGGAGCAAAAAAGACTTTACGAATGTGTCCACACGATAGCAAAAGAGCGGGGTAAACTGTGGCAACAAATGTTGACGGAGAAATAAAAGCTCGCTACCAAATAATCTTAAAATTCAGCACGGAAAAGGAATAGAAACAAAAAAGCCTCAACCAAAATGGTTAAGGCTTTAAAAAGCTGTGGAAGAAGGGATCGAACCTCCACGAGGTAGTTAGCCAAAGTGCAATGTTGTGGTGGTCAACCCCAGTCTTTCTTGCGAAAGGCATTACACATCGTTTATCCTATAACCCCCACCCCCGAGACAAGAGGGCATGTCTGCCAGAATTTCATCACTCCACAGTGTTTAATAAGAACTCTTTTGTGGCTTACCACCACTTTGCTTAATTTAATTTTACCTTAAACGATATTAAGCAATAAATATTGCTGTAGGGGGAGGGGTCGAACCTCCACGAGGTGGTTAGCTATAGCGCAAAGCCTGCCTGACTTAGGCAGGTTGAGTGGTCAACCCTGGTCGGTCCGGCATTTCTACCAGATCGGCTCTACACTACGTTTATTCCATGATCCTCACCCCCGAGACAAGAGGGCATGTCTGCCAAAAGTTTCATCACCCCACAGTATGAAGCTCCTTTTAGTTACAAAAGGTGCTTTTAAAAGAACTTGATGATGCAATATTACTATAAAGGGGCTAAAATATTGCAAATAAATCAAAATATATTTTGAAAATATAGAAATTATGCAAATATTTGTACCTGATGTTCGAAAATATTAAAATTTAAATCGCATTATGGCAGGAAAATTAAATCTTGATAAGCTGGATTACCAGATTATTTATGAGATGATGGAAACGGCCGAGGTTTCGTATGCCGACCTGGGAAAAAAATTGTTTGTCTCTGGGGGTACCATTCATGTGCGCATAAAAAAACTGCAGGAATTTGGCATTGTTAAAGGAACCCGGCTGAACGTTGACCTGAAAGCATTGGGTTACGATGTAATCGCTTTTATTGGAATTTACTTAGAAAAAAGTTCTTTATACGATACCGTGGTTAAAGACCTTCAAAATATTCCTGAAATTGTGCGCCTTAATTATACCACGGGCAATTACAGCATGTTTGCCGAAATTATTTGCAAGGATATTTCGCAATTGCGCCATGTACTGCACGACGAACTTCAAAAAATTAAAGGCATAGAACGAACCGAAACTTTTATTTCGCTTGAAGAAAGCTTTAACCGCAACGTAGTGGTAACCAACCAGACTCCTTAAATTTTTTAGTTAACAGATTTTAACCACTGAGAAAAACAAGAGTCTTTCACAGAGTACACAAAGATGTAAGTCTGGTTTTTCTCTGTGCTTCTTTCTTTGTGTTTACTGTGGTTACCTTTTTTTATATTAGTTTGATGTCCACACGTTAGGATATTTAGTGGGGCTCGGTTCGTATGCATATTTTCATAGCAGCAGGTAGGTTTTGTTTTACTGAGCCAACCTGTTACTTTTCAAAATACTTAATTTGTTTCTCAAGTTATTTTACATTTCTTCCTTTCCATTGGTAACTACCAAACTTGCCCAGCCAGCCAGCAATAACCGTATAAAAAATATGAAACGGCTGCATAATACCAAAATAATTTAAAAGCCTGCTTTCATTAAAAAAGGCAGCTACCGGTGCCATAAACCTTAGTTCGACCAGGGTTTTAGCTATAAGCAAAAGCAACAAATAAATAAGTAAATAAGGTTTCCAAAAGCAGGCCACCAGCATAATTAATAAAACCACATTTAAAAAATACACCAACAACAGCACCCAGAAAATCCGCTTATCATCGTAGGTGTCGGCCTTGCTGGCCCAGCGAATTCGTTGGTTTAAAAAACTTCTCCAGGTAGGCATGGGTGTAGTTTGAACGATAGCATTTTTGGCCAGTAAAAACTTTACTTGTTGTGGGTATTGCGCATAAATTTTATGCATTAAAAGCATGTCATCTCCACTGGCTATTTTATCAATACCAGTAAAACCTCCAACCTGGGTAAATGCATTTTTGTTATATGCAATGTTGGCCCCATTGCACATACTGTGAAAATTGTGATGTACCGATGCTGCGGTTATTCCCTGTAGACTAATAAAATCAAGACATTGAAAAACGGATAAAAATGAACCGGTATTTATAAATTTTACCGGTGCTGCCACAAAAACAGGCGCATCTTTATTAATAAACGAAGCATATGTTGAAAGCCACTGTGGAGTTACAAAACAATCCGCATCCGTGGTTACGATCCAATCACCGGTTGCCTGGTTTATGGCAAGTTCAATTGCCTTTTTTTTATAACTATTTAAAGGGTTTGAGGGCAATAATTGCTCCAGTTGCAGTAACCTTAAATTGGGATATTGCTGCTGCATTAATTCTATAATATCGCTGGTGTTATCGGTTGAATGATCGTTGATCACAATTACTTCAAAAAAATCCTTAGGGTAGTCCTGTTCTAAAATAGTTGTTAAGCAATTTTTGATGTTTGCTGCCTCATCGCGTGCCGGAATGATTACAGAAAAGCGAATATTATTTGTGAAAGGCAAATCTGGTTCAAAAGGGCGGATACTTAAAAACCACCTGCGGTACTTTTCGATCAGGATGGAATAGCCTCCCAGTAGCATTATAGAAATTATTATCAGGCTTAACCACATGGTTGGCAAAGAAAACAAACATTAGCCATTAAACAATTCGCGTATGGTTGCTGCGTGGGTTTCACGCAATAGGTAATGGGTTTCATTAATCACCTTAACGGTTGCATAATCTTCCATTCCTCTTCTGAACTTTCGGCCCGATGAGGATAAAATAATTTCATCGTGCAGGCCAAAAAGCATACGTACCGGGATTTTATTTTTTATAATCGTTTTTTTTAACCGCCCTTTATTAAGGGTAAATTTTCGCAACGTCGTCCAGCGTTGGTATAAGGTTTTGCGCTGTTCATTATCGTGTAAGTAGTAATGTACAAAACTGGCTACGCTTGAGTTAACCACTTTGGTTTTTTCGGCCAGTTTTAAAAGGTACAATACCCACGATGGATGATTAATGGTATAACCCAGCAATTTATTACCCAGCCAGGTATGGGTGCAGAACCAATGCCAGAAGTTTATTTTTAAACCATCCGGGGCAATTAACACTACCCGGTCTATGTGTTTATGTAAAATTTGGGTAAGGTGCAGTGTAATACGGCCGCCCATACTAAAACCCAGGATGGAAAATTTTTCCTTCTCCTTATGATAGCGGGCCCTTATGTTTTGCATTACCTGGATAAGGTAATTGGGATGAAAGGTTAATTTATTTTTCCATTCGGTATTACCGTGAAAAGGCATATCGATAGCTACTATGGTATAGGCACTCCCTAATGTTTTATCTAAAAAGCTGAACGAATAGCTATCTCTTCCATAACCATGGAAGCAGAACAATAATTTGGGCCCTTTGCCATAAACACGGTAGTGAAAAGTAGCATGGCCCTGGTCAATATAAAAGCTATTCATATAAATTAGACTTAAACAAATTTAGGCAACTGCAGATTTACACAGGGGAGAATATTATTATGCCGGGTTTTAATAAGATTTGTACCAGTATCAAAAGGTGATACAACTGACAAACATTATGCCTTAACCTGCTTACTAAAGTTTACTTAGGCCCAGTAAAGTATTTATGTACAAGAGTGCGACGCAACAACTGATCCATTAAGTTATGCTGCTGGTAACCCCAAAAAAATATTCCGAATATTAACGAAACCTGTTTTCTGCTTAAAAAATAATCCTTTATATTTGAATAGTTGTTTAACTAACTATATGCCCAACAACCAATTTAAAAGAGGGGAATTATACAGCTTTGTAACTGGAATGGCGTCAACCGCGGTTGCAAGGCGATTGCAGAAAAACTTTAAACAGGCTACAATTGATATTACCATTGAACAGTGGAGTGTTTTATATCATTTATGGAAAGAAGATGGCTTGAGCCAGCAGGAACTATGTGTACGAACTTTTAGAGACAAACCCAGTATAACCCGGCTGGTTGATAACCTGGAAAAATTAAAACTGGTGAAGCGGGTTGCATCAAAAGACGACCGGCGTATAAACAGGATTTTTTTAACTGAAGGTGCCCGGCAATTGCAGGACACAACAATGGATATGGCGAACCAGACTTTAAACGAGGCATTGGAAGGTGTGAGTGCTGCTGATATTGAATTATGTAAACAAGTATTGGCAAAGGTGTACGAAAATTTAAAGTAAACAACATAACAAGGCATACGTGCTGAGAATAAGAAACCATTTACAATTATTATAAAACTTTATGTATGAGCACAACTACACAAACAGGTAAAAGCATTAAAGGTGGCGAGTGGATTATAAAGGAAAGCTCCCCTTTTGAAACTTTTATACCTGAAGATTACAATGAGGAACAGCAGATGGTGAAAGATATGTGCCGTTCGTTTCTTGATACAGAAGTGATACCGGTAGTTGATAGAATGGATAAATTAGAACCCGGTTTAATGCCGTCGCTTATGGAGAAGGCCGGTGAGCAGGGATTATTAGGTGTATCGTTGCCCGAAGAACTGGGAGGATTGGGTAAAGATTTTATAACCTCAACCCTGGTGAACGAAGGTTTGGGAGGTGGCTTTTCATTCTCGGTTGCTGTGTCGGCGCATACGGGTATAGGAACCTTACCCATTTTATATTTTGGTACCGGGGAGCAGAAACAAAAATATGTTCCTAAGCTGGGATCGGGCGAATGGAAGGGTGCTTACGGATTAACCGAGCCCAATAGTGGCAGTGATGCATTGGGCGCAAAAACAACCGCCCGGCTGAGCGATGATGGGAAGTATTATTTGCTGAACGGTCAAAAATGCTGGATTACCAATGGTGGATTTGCAGATGTTTACACCGTGTTTGCAAAAATTGATGGTGAAAAGTTTACTGCCTTTATAGTTGAAAAAGGTTTTGAAGGTTTTACACAAGGACCAGAAGAGCATAAAATGGGTATAAAAGGATCGTCAACGGTTCAGTTATATTTTCAGGATTGTAAAGTGCCTGTTGAAAATTTATTGGGCGAAATAGGCCGCGGTCATATCATTGCCTTCAACATTTTAAATATTGGCAGACTTAAATTATGCGCTGCCGCTTTGGGTGGAAGTAAGCGTGCTTTAAACACTTCGCTGGAGTACGCCATTAGCCGTGAACAGTTCAAAAAAAGCATCAGCACTTTTGGAGCTATCCAGTATAAACTTGCCGAAATGGCTATCAGGGTTTGGGTTTGCGAATCTGCAACCTACCGCACAGCTAAGTGGATTGATGATAAAGAAATGGAATTGATTGAAAACGGAAAACCTGTAAACGAGGCCATGTTAGGCGCCGCCGAAGAGTATGCTATTGAATGTGCCATTTTAAAAGTTTATGGTAGCGAGGTGCTGGATTACGTGGTAGATGAGGGCGTTCAAATTCACGGTGGAAACGGGTACAGTGATGAATATGTTATCAGCCGTGCCTACCGCGATAGCCGTATTAACCGCATATACGAAGGCACTAACGAAATTAACCGTTTACTTTCCGTTGATATGGTACTAAAGCGTGCCATGCAAGGCCGCTTAAATTTAATGGGTGCGGCTATGAATGTTCAAAAAGAATTAATGAGCATTCCAGATTTTGGTTCAGAGGATGAAGGCGCTTTTACCAAAGATTTAAAAGCCATTGCCAACTTTAAAAAGGCCATATTGATGGTTGCAGGTGGTGCCGTTCAAAAGCTGATGAACAAGATAGAAAGCGAGCAGGAAATATTAATGAACATTGCCGATATGGCCATTGAAACCTTTAATGCCGAAAGTGCCCTGTTGCGTGTTATGAAGCTGGCCGATAAAAACGGCGAAGCGGCTACACAGTTTGAACTGGATATTACCCGCACTTATATTACCGATGCTGCTGATAAAATAAACAAAGCCGGTAAGGATGGCATTAATGGATTTGCCGAAGGCGATGAGCAACGCATGATGTTGCTGGGTTTAAAAAGATTTACCAAACTGGATCCCTTTAATGTAAAAGAAGCAAGGAGGCGAATTGCCGCTAAACTAATTTCTGACGGAAAATACCCCCTATAATTGTTGTTTAATTTAAAAGAGGAAAGAGGCTGCCCCTGGGCGGTCTCTTTTTTTTATGGGCCAGGCATTTGTAACTTCTATGTTTCATTCTT
>JBBSJX010000213.1:0-7050 GCA_038256825.1 Chitinophagales bacterium | reverse complement strand
TATTTCATTGCGACAAATGTTGCGACGCTCCGTTCGACCACATCTTTTCATGGCATCTACTATGCAAAAGATGCCCCCAAAAAGTCGGGACTGACGCATGAAAGTATAAGGTACAAGTGAGTGACACAACCGGAGCTGAATGAAGAATAAATGTTCGTTCCCCAAAATTTCTTAAGTTAATAGCATTGCCAATCAGGGATTAATAAGGTTCGATATGGGGTAAAACAATTGGTTATTTAAGGCTAAAACATATTTTTGCCCTTTTAAACAGGTTATTTTACCAGTTTATTGTAATGACTTGTATAGCGATTGCCCATGCCGTATTTACTTCTTTTGTTATGTGCAGTAAATCAAACATCTTTGCAACAAGGGTGAGGGCGGCAGCGTTTTGTTATTAGAAAAAATCAATCGTTATTTATTGTTAGGGGTTACCCTTTAAAATTATATTATATAGTATGGCACTAGTTGATTTGATCATGCCGAAATTAGGTGAAAGCATAATGGAAGCTACCATTTTAAAATGGGCAAAAAAAGCAGGAGACTCCGTAAAACAGGATGAAACGGTTTTAGAAATTGCGACCGATAAGGTGGATAGTGAAGTGCCCAGTACCGCTGAAGGGGTTCTTGCTGAAATTCTATTTAACGAAAACGATGTGGTTCCCATAGGTACTGTTATAGCTCGTATTGAAACCAATGCGCAGGAACCCGCCCAGGTGTCGCAACCTGTGAGTACACCTACTGAAACAGAGGCTGAAGGTGAAAATGAAAAGCAATCTGACGCTGTACCCTATTCGCCTAAACCGGTTGCAGAACGAGGAGAAAATGAAGATAACAACAATGGCTTTTTTTCTCCCCTGGTTTTAAACATAGCCAAAAGCGAAGGTGTTCCCTTAAGCGAGCTGGAAAATATTACGGGAACAGGCAATGAAAACCGGGTAACCAAGAAAGATATTCTACAATATATTTCTGATAAAAAATCTGAAAAAAATTCGAACACAGAAGCTCAGAAAAGTGTCCCTTTCACGCAATCAACACCACAAGCTGCACCAAAAATGGTAGCTTCAAATAATAGCCAGCCAACTCAGCAAACTGATGCACCTGTTGCAAATGAACCAGAGCAATCAAATAGCCAGGCATCTGCTTCGGGAAATGTGGAGATTATTGAGATGGACCGTATGCGTAAAATGATTGCAAAACACATGGTTAACAGCGTGCAGGTTAGTCCGCACGTAACCAGCTTTGCTGAAGCCGACGTTACTAATATGGTTGTTTGGAGAAACCGTGTTAAAAAGGATTTTGAAAAACAGGAAGGCACCCGCATCACCTTTATGCCACTGTTTATTGAGTGTTTAACCAAGGTGATTAAAAAATATCCTTATGTTAATGCCTCGGTTGATGGAGATAAAATATTATTAAAGAAGGACATTAATATAGGTATGGCTACCGCTTTACCAAATGGTAACCTGATAGTACCCGTTATAAAAAATGCAGATTATTTAAACCTGGTAGGTTTAAGTAAAGCCGTTAACTCTCTTGCTGATGCCAGCCGTAATAATAAATTAAAGCCAGATGACACTGGTTCGGGAACATTTACTTTAACCAATGTGGGAACTTTTGGAAGTTTAATGGGAACCCCTATTATTAACCAGCCGCAGGTAGCTATTTTAGCCGTTGGCGCCATTAAAAAACGTCCGGTGGTATTAGAAACTCCTGAAGGAGATGCTATTGGTATTCGCCATATGATGTATTTATCGCTTAGTTACGACCATAGAATTGTGGATGGCAGCATTGGTGCCAGCTTTCTATCTGAAGTTGCAAGAGAGTTTGAAAACTGGGATATCAACCGTAAATGGTAACAGGCAAATTAAATTTTGCTTTAATTAACTGTTAAGGTTGATTTTGAATTATTTTTATCCTTATTCAAAATCTATTACTCAACAGTTGTTTTACATATACAATTATAAGATTAAAAGAGCCATCATGTTTATGCTGGCTCTCTTATTTTCATCCTACTCGTTTAGTCAATCCAAAATATTAGGAACTGCAGAAATTATAAACGTACAATTGAACTTAAATAGTAAATGGAGTACTTTTTTAGAAACACAGGTGCGCACCGATAAACTTTTAAAAGACTTTAATTACACCGAATTTAAGTTTGGAGCCAGTTATAACTTCAACAATAAAATTGCTTTTTTAGTGGGTAATGGCTTTTACGACACCTACCCTGCTAGCGGCAATTTTGAGAAGCCCAGAATATCGCATGAATACCGCGTTTGGGAACAGTTTGTAGTTTATAACATTATTGGACGCTTAAAACTAGAACATCGTTATAGAATTGAGCAAAGGTGGTTAAACATAGGCTTCAGAAACCGCTTCAGGTATAGGCTTAATGCCATTGTAACCCTTAATAAACCAAAAGTTGAAAAAGGCGCGTTGTATGCTTACCTGAATGATGAAGTTTTCTTTTTAGATCGCGATCCTTATTTTCAACGTAACCGTTTTTATTTTGGGCTGGGCTACCGGTTTATCCGTCAATTTACTATGCAGGTTGGCTACGTGCACCAGTTTGATTATCGCCCAAATGCTTCATTTATAAAAAACAGTTTACAAACTACCTTACTCTTTAATATTCACGGATTGAGGAGTGTTAGGGAACCGCATCCTGCAACAATGGATTAGCGTAATACAACCATTTTTTACTTTTAATCATCTTATAATATTTGGAGTCAACCATTTTAAAAATTATAAGTTTTTTAAAAACACATGTAATAACTTACTGTTAATAAAGCTTTAGTAATTAAACGCGCCAACTTCAGAAGCATCAAACAGGAATTATGAAACTTAAACCGAAAAGGCATGAAAACATTATCCGAAACGTGGTTTGCAGAAGGGTACATTGATTTTGAGCTTAAAAAATATACCCTATTAGCCTACTTACAGGAAGTAAGTAAATACTTCAACCAAAATAAACTTTATCCTCAACTCTCCGATGTTATATTTCATTATAACAATATGATGGCCTTTAGAGAAAACAAGAAATTTTTACAGGAACATTTTCCAAAACAACTTACAGATACTAATATTCAAAAACTTCAGTTAGTTTACGAGAGTATGATTGAAGATGATGAATTAATGAAAGAGTTGGAAGAAATCATTCACTATTCCGCCAACAAAATAAAAAACACCATTAAAACGGGGTCCGAAATATACGAGTTTGTTGAAGCCAAACTGAACATTCACCCGGTTGGTTTAATTCCTTTGGATATAAACGAAGGGTATCTTTTTATTCACGATGGCAGGTATAGTACGGTTGTGGTTTACCAGTATCGTTTAACCATTTTTGAAAAACATGATGAACGTTACAGGGGTTTAAAAACCGATTTCATTCAAAAATGGCAACGAACGGTTAGCAATTCACCCGAGAATATTAAAAGTGAATTAATAAGGGTCCGAAAGGAATTACCCAATCCTGCGGTGTATAATATTCAAACTGATTTGGTTTATCCCTTAGAAGAAACATTGCTCCCTATTGCGAAGAGAAGTTTTGTGAAATATATAAGCCATTAAATAATTTTTTTATTTAACGATGAAGGCTTTACGTTTTGCAAGCTGATATTATTTAATTACCCCTCCGTTTCAACTAAAATTATTTCACAGTTTTAAATAACTGTTCTACAAAAAAAATAAAAAATATTTAGGGCATGGCTTTTGCAAATCAGTGGGGTATGAAAAAAATCTATTTAATTGCCACCTTGTTTTTAAGCCTTGCAGTAGCCTGTTCGGACTCAAAAAAAACAAATGATGACGACGATTTAACTGCTGAAGACGGCAAATCAAAAAAAGTTTCTTCCCGCGATTTTAGTATAACCCCCGCTGTGTCATATTCTGATCTTTTTATAGATAGTATGGAGGTAGCCAAATTTTTAAACTCTATTGAATTAGAAAAAAAACTTAAAAGAAGGATTTTAAGTTTTTATAACACACGTAACTACCAGTATGCCTGGTTTGCTTCGGATGGTTTAACCGAACAAGCCCGCGGATTTTACAATATTTATTCATTTGATGCACACCACAATTCTGATAGTTTAACTATGGATAAAAAATTACAACATCGAATGGACAATCTTTTTGCAGTTGAAAACCTTAACGTAAAAACTTCGGATAAATCAATTTTAGAAACGGAGCTAAAACTTACCCGACTTTTTATTGAGCACGGCCTTGAAATTTACGAGGACGGGTTTGTAAAACGCAAGGAGATGGAGCGTTTTGTGCCAAATAAAAAAGTTGACGCCTTGTTTACTGCCGACTCGTTACTATCAAAAAAGCATAAAGACAATAAATACTTTGAAGACATAAATGAACCTTATAGAAAACTAAAAGATGAGCTGGCAAATTACATGCAGATTTCTAAAAAGGGAGGCTGGCCTCAAATAAGTACATCCCAAAAAACACTGAAACAAGGCGCAACTGCTCCTGTTATTACAACTATCAAAAAAAGGTTACAAATTACTGGCGACCTTTCGGTGCCCGATACCACACAAAAATTTAACAACGCCCTTGTAGAAGCTGTTAAAAATTTTCAATCAAGGTATGGTTACACGCAAACAGGAGTTATAAATCAGCAATTAATTAAAAATTTAAATGTACCGGTAGAAGCAAAAATTCAACAGTTGCTCATCAATTTAAATCGTATGCGTTGGATGCCTTCCATACCAGATGGAAGAATGCTGCTGGTTAATATTCCTGAATTTGTTTTGCATGTTATAGAAAATAAAAAAAAGGTATTTGATATGAATGTGGTAGTAGGTAAGGAAGGACACACTACTATGATGTTTACCGACGATTTAAACCAGGTTGTGTTTAGCCCTTACTGGAATGTGCCAGCTAGTATTGATAAAGACGAGATACTTCCTAAAATGCAAAGCAACCCAGATTACCTGGCAGCTCAAAATATGGAAGTGGTAAAGAATGAAGGTGATTTACCGGTAATAAGGCAATTGCCTGGTGGCAAAAATTCGTTGGGTAAAGTAAAGTTCCTGTTTCCCAACAGTTTCAATATTTACTTTCACGATACTCCGTCAAAAAGTTTGTTTAATAACGACAAGAGAGCTTACAGTCATGGATGTATCCGTTTAAGCGATCCTCCCAAACTTGCCAGCTATTTACTGCAGGATCAACCAGAATGGACTTCAGATGCTATTAATACGGCAATGAACCAGGAAACCGAAAAATATGTAAAGCTTAAAAAACCGGTGCCTGTTTTTATAACCTATTATACCGCCTGGGTTGACGATGAGGGAAAATTAAACTTTAGAGAAGATATATACGGTCACGATAAATCAATTGCAAAAAAAATGTTTGTTAAGCCAATATAATTATTAATAGTTACCAATTATAGCTTGGGCAATTAAAAGAAAATAACTTTTAATTGCCTAAGCTTTTTTATGGCTCCTGGCTTAGGCTTGCTTTTATTTAGAAACCGGTTTTTAACTAAAGGAGTACTGTTGATTTATATTTTGCCGATGAAGTGATTGCGACGCAACGATGATGCTATGAAAACATAAGCTGGTACTCAAAAGCATATTTAAATCAGGTAGCTAAAAATTTAAAAAAGGTAAACTCCTACCTTTGCCCCCATGAAAATTCAATTATGGTCGGTTGGCAAAGCGCACGATGGCTATGTTAAGGCTGGAATTGAAGATTTTACCAACCGGATTTCAAAATATTACCCAGTTGAATGGAAGATTATTAACCCGGCAAAGCAAACAACCAACACTACCGAAGCGGATATAAAAAAGCAGGAAGCTGCCACTATTTTACAGACCCTTCAAAAAGAAGATTACCTGGTTTTAATGGACGAACGTGGCAAACAGCTAACATCTCCAGCACTGGCCAAATGGCTGCAACAACGTGCAAACGAAAGTACCCGCAACCTGGTGTTTTTAATTGGAGGCGCTTTTGGAGTAGACGATCCTATATTTAAACGTGCAAATTATACCTGGTCGCTTTCGGGTTTAGTTTTTCCGCACCAATTGGTTCGCCTTATCTTAACTGAGCAGGTATATCGTGCCTGCACTATAAACCGAAACGAAAAATACCATCATATTTAATAACCAACTGCCTTCATGTTAAGTATTACCCTGATAATTGTTATTCTTACGGCCATTGTTTCTTTTACGGCTTTCTCAAACCAAAAAGTAATTAACGATCTTATATTTTATCCCCCTGCCATAACGGATCACAACCAATGGTATCGCTTTTTTAGCTGCGCCATCATTCATGCCGATGTTATGCACCTGCTTTTTAATATGTGGGGCTTATACATTTTTGGCGAAAACCTTGAGCGGGCAATGGAATATATTTTTCCGGGTAAAGGTGGGATTGTGTTTGTGGCCTTGTACCTGTTCGCTCAGTTCTTTTGCCTGGTACCCACTTATTTAAAAAATAAAGAAAATTACAACTACCTCAGCCTGGGTGCCTCAGGCGCAGTTTCGGGGGTGGTTTTTGCCAGCATATTACTTTTTCCAACCGCAAAACTGGGCTTGCTTTTTATACCCATTGGTATTCCCGGTTTTATTTTCGGCTTTATATACCTGGCCATCTCCTACTCTATGGCTAAACGCGGTACCGACAATATTAACCACGAAGCCCATTTTTGGGGTGCCTTAGCCGGGGTGGTATTTTTAATTGTGGTTTCGTATGCATTCAGCGCTTTTGATCCTATACAAAACTTCACAGGGCAGATCAGAGATTTTTTGAGTTAGGGAACAGGCGAAAGTATTTCAATTAAGCATTGTTGTGTCACTCACTTGTACTGATATCTCTTTGGGCAGCCAGTAATATTTTAATGAATCAATTCATTTTTTAAAGCGCCAAAACAATTAATAAAAAATATTTTCAAGGTATTTTGGCTGCTATGTATTGATGCATTAATATTGCAGCCCGGTAAACACCGATAGGTTTATCGGAAAGTTCTTACAATATTTTTAAAAGCCCGGGTGGCGGAATTGGTAGACGCAGCAGACTCAAAATCTGCCGTTCGCAAGGATG
>JBBSJX010000212.1:0-7070 GCA_038256825.1 Chitinophagales bacterium | reverse complement strand
CTCTTCATAGTAGCCATTTCAACTTTCATTGCCTCAGCCGATGCAATTGAATGGGCAATACCTGATTCACGCTCCTTTAGCGATTCAAGGATAGGCTTCCACGCAAACTTTTTTAATATAAAAAATACGATCAGGAAAGCCAGAAATGTCCAGAAAACCAAACCAAATCCAGGTAATAAAAGTTCCATAATTTATTAATTCAAAATTTAAAAGTCAAAAGTCAAAAAAAATGAGCTTTTGAATAATTACTTTTTACTTTTTACTTTCAATAAGTAAGAATTACTGCATCCGCCGCCCTGTGCATTAGATGCAGTAATCATTTTTGTGCAATGCAATAAGTAAAAATTACTTAAGTACAGCAAGGATACCTGCGATAACTGCGAAAAGGGCAACACCCTCAACAAATGCAGCAGTCAGGATCATGTTTGCACGAATATCGTTTGCAGCTTCTGGCTGACGTGCAATAGATTCAACTGCACCTCTACCAATCTGACCGATACCAATACCTGCACCAATCGCAGCTAAACCTGCACCAATCGCACCACCAAGGTGAGAAATTGCGTTAGGAGCGATCTCCAACATAATGTTCATTAAAGACATATTGTTTGTTTTTGTTTATGATAAAAAAAATTTATAAAGCGAATTCTTTTTCCTTGTGACCATTGGTTGGATGCGGATCATGAGGAACATCTCCATGATCAACATGCCCTGTTTCAAAAGCCTGCCCAATAAATACTGCGGTCAGGTTTGTAAATATGAAAGCCTGTATAAATGCAACCAGTATTTCAATAAAATAAATAAACACAGTAAAAGCGATGGATACCGGGGTAAAACCAACTCCGGCTACTTTGCTCATGGCGCCAAATATAAATATCAGCGAAATGAAACAAATAATTACTATGTGCCCTGCCACCATATTGGCGAAAAGACGTATCATTAAGGCAAGTGGCTTAATAAATATACCGGCAAATTCTACGGGTATTAAAATAATCTTTACAAAAAAAGGAACGCCCGGAGGCCAGAAGATATGACCCCAGAAATGTGAATTGGTACTAAACAAAATAACCAGCATGGATATAAAAGCCAATACCAATGTAAAGGCAATATTACCAGTAACGTTAGCAGCTCCCGGAATTAAACCCAACAAGTTATTAATTAGTATAAAGAAGAAAATAGATAACAAAAAGGGCATGTAACGCTCATACTTGCGTCCAAGGTTGGGTTTACCAACTTCATCGCGAACAAAGGTGATAACCGGTTCCACTGCATTTTGAAAACCGCTGGGAGCAACGTTATGACCATTTTTCTTATACTTTTTAGCAATCCCCAGCATTATAACAATGAGTAGAATTACTGCAATAAACATCTGCACCACATTACGGGTCAAAGAGAAATCATAAACCTGTACGGTTTCATCTATTTTTCCATCTTCGGTTACCGCTTCAATACTTTTACCTTGTAACTGGTAACCATTATGAATGGCATGACCATGTTCCAGTTTTGATGACATAAAACCATCAAAGCCACGTTGTGGAGAATATAATAAAACAGGTAATGGAAGACTAATAGCATGTCCACCTACATCAGCCAGGTGAAATTCATGATTATCCAGGATGTGCTCCATAATCAGTTTTGCAGCATCAATTTTTTCTTCTGCTTTTTCTCCTGTCGATTCAGTGTTTTCTTCATGATTTTTGGTCTCATGTTGCGAAAATGCCATATTTGAAAAAAGCATCATACAAACGCTGAAAACCGCTACCAATATAGACTTTATGCTTTTATAAGACATACCTGTTCTCAATTTTGGCGCAAAGATAAGGTGAAGAAGCTAAAAAAATTGAATTTGGAGAAGGGAAGTACATAAAAATTGAGCTATACAAATGACACCAAATAACAATATCACATTAAACTAATACACTTTTCTGTTTTTCAAATTGCATATTGTGAAGTTTAGCATAATACCCCCCTTTCTCTATAAGCTGTTGGTGGCTACCTATTTCTTTTATTTCTCCCCTATCCAATACAATTATTTTATTGGCTTTACGTATGGTTGATAATCGGTGGGCAATAACAATGGATGTGCGGTCGGATATAAGCGTGTCAATTGCATGCTGTATCAAAGCTTCACTTTCGGTGTCGATGGATGAAGTAGCTTCATCCAATATTAAAATGGCCGGGTTATATAACAAGGCTCTTATAAAACTCAACAATTGTCTTTGCCCTAAACTTAAAGTATTGCCGCGCTCCATTACATTATAATCGTAATTGCCGGGCAGGCGCATAATAAAATCGTGCACCCCAATCATTTTTGCCGCACTGATTACTTCCTCTTTTGTTATCGCCGGGTTGCGCAGGGTTATATTATCCAATACAGTTCCTGAAAACAAAAACACATCCTGCAATACCACTCCTATCCGGCTGCGCAAAGTATCCAGGTTGTATTCTTCAATATTTACATCGTCAATTTTTATTTCCCCTTCCTGTACCTGGTATAGCCTGTTAAGTAAACTTATTATGGATGTTTTGCCGCTGCCGGTGTGACCCACAAGTGCCACCGTTTCGCCTGACTTCACTTCAAAATTGATATTTTTCAATACATAATTGTCTTCAACATATGCAAACGAAACGTTGTTAAAAGTCACTTTGCCCTGAATGGTTTCAGGGGCATATGTACCTTCATTCTTCATCACATCATCATTATCCAGCACCTTAAAAACTCTTTCGCTCGATACCATACCCATTTGTATCACATTAAACTTATCGGCAATAACGCGCAGCGGCCTGAAAATCTGGTTGAGGTAGAGTATAAATGCAACCAGCAATCCTGCATCCAACTGGTTACCGGCAACATACCAAACCAATAAACCCATACTAATTGCCAGTACTACCTCCACCACCGGAAAAAAAACAGAATAAGCAAAAATGGCTTTTATGTTAGCGTTTCTATGGTCCTTATTTATTTTTTGAAACTTATTAAACTCCCGTTCTTCTGCAGCAAAGGCTTGTACAATCTGCATTCCCGTAATATGTTCCTGTATAAATGCGTTCAGGCTCGAAACGGCATTGCGCACATTTATAAACGACTTGTTTACACTTTCTTTAAAATAATAGGTAGATATAATAATGATAGGAAAAGGAATAATACTAATTAGCGTTAACCGCCAATCCAGGTAAAACATGGTGGCGAGGGTTAAAATTATTGAAAGCAAATCGGCAATTATGGGTATAAGGCCATCCGAAAAAATATCGTTGATGCTTTCAATATCGTTTATGGTACGAGTGGTGAGGGTGCCAATAGGTGTTTTATCAAACTGCGAAAGGTTGAGCCCCATTACTTTTTTATACACAGTAACCCGTAAATCTTTAACCACGCTCTGCCCCAGCAACGAGGTAACAAACGAAAACGTAAACCGCAAAGCTGTTTCAATAAATATAAAAATCAACTGGAACATGGTAACCGAAATAATAAACCGGCTGGCATCGCTTAAGTTATTACCAATAAGCACCAGCTTTAGCCAACCTGGAATGTGCACGTTTTTGCCGGTTGCAGCATCAACCGTTAATTGTATAAGGTAAGGGCGAACCGGGGCAAAAATAGCCAGCACAATCGCCAGGGCAATACTGAGGATAAACTGCCTTTTATAAGGTTTTACAAATTGAAATACTCTGTTTAAAAGGGAAAAATTGAAGGATTTCTTTTTTACTGCAGTGGCCATAAGTTTGGCAAAAGTATCAAAAATCGTGCACCAGCTATATGTTTTAGTACATGCATACGATAGTTGTAGTTACATGAAACGTTAGTAAATAATAACGTGGCTGGCGGATATTTCTTTTTTTTTGTTGACGGGCAACTGAACAATAATTGAACATCGTTGCGTCGCACTCGTGTACGGCAAAACTTTGTTTAAACAAGCGGGATTATTAAAACAAAACAATAAACAATCCGTGTCAAAAAAAATGATGCTATTGTTGTTACAGTACACGAGTGCGACGCAACAAAAGCATCGGATGAAAATCTAAAGCCTGCAACCAAAATCTTTTACTTTCCTTTTCCCATTAAAATAATTCTTATGGAATGGATCATGATTTTAAAATCCAGTAAGAGGGAAATATTCTCGATGTACACCAGGTCGTATTTCATGCGTTCAATCATTTCATCAACCGACGATGCATACCCAAACTGCACCATGCCCCACGAAGTAAGGCCGGGCTTTACTTTCAAAAGGTATTTGTAATAAGGATCGAGGGCCACTACCTGGTCAATGTAAAATTTTCTTTCGGGGCGTGGGCCAACCAGGCTCATATCTCCTCTTATAATATTAAATAACTGGGGCAACTCATCCAGGCGCCACTTACGCATAAAGCGGCCCCATCTGGTAACTCTTTTATCGTAATCGCTCGATAGTGCCGGTCCATCCTGCTCCGCATTGGCAACCATGCTTCTGAACTTATAAATTAAAAAAGGTTTGCCTTTAAAACCTATGCGTTGCTGCGAGTAAAATATGCCTCCGGCAGCGGAAAACCCGGTACGAATGATGAGAAAAATAAAAAGTGGGCTTAATAATACGAGGCCGCAAAACGATACCAGTACATCTATTAAACGCTTAATGTTTTGTTGCCACTCAGGCATAAGGCCGGTATGAATATCGATGAGCATGGCCCCAAGCACATTACTTGTTTTTACAGATCCTGCCAAAATATCGATGGTGTTGGGCACCAGTTTTATTTCCACATCCAACTCGCTTAAACGGTTTATAATGGCTTCTTTTAAATGGTACTCGTTTTTATCCAACGATAAAATTACCAGTTGTATAGAATGTTGCCCGATGACCATTTCCAGATCGCTTAAGTTGCCCAATGGTTTTATCCATTTACTTAAACCGCTTTTGCTTTCACTGGTGTTTATATATCCCGTTAAGTGGTAACCAAGCGCTTTAAAGTTTTTTTGAACTTCGTTATATAATTTTTCGGCTGCGGGATTGTTTCCCACAATAAGGGTATTAATGCGAACCTGCCCCTTAAATAAATGTTTTTTTACAACGGCTAAAACCAGCGCCCTTCCTAAAAAAGTGATGCTAAATTGTAGTAACAAAAACGAGAAAAAGGCTGCATAGTAATAGGTGAAATGATTACTGGAGTCGTTTAGCATTATTACAAAAAAAATAAGCAGGCAACCTACCAGGCTTAAAAAAAAAGTATTGGTAAACTCGTTCAGCCGCGACTTACGATAAAGCGATTTACGATACGATCCTGTTAAGGTAAAAAACACCATCCAAAACAATGGTATCAGTATAATAGTTAACTGGAAAAAAGCATCGGTAAAAACAAATTGATACCCTCCACTATTATCCTCGTGCAGCAGGTTTTTACGTACTAATGCAAATAAAAACCATGTTACAGCAGCCGCCAAAGCATCGCTGAAAACATACCAATTGATATGTAATGGTTTAAACTGTTTCATGCAGCACCATTAAGCCAGTTTTTTTGTATTGCTGATTTTATCAAGTATCTGGTGGGCTACTTCCATGGCAAGAAAACCGTCAATCTCGCTAACCACTGTTGGTTTGTTGTTGTTTATAGAATCAACGAATGCTTCCAGTTCCATTTTCATAGCGTTAACCGGCTCAATTACGGGGTTAAAAACCGAGATGGATTTGGCTCCGTGAGGCGTATCAATATCAAACGAAAATACATTGGTATCGTCGGGCGACTTTAGTTTAATGATCTCCGTTTTTTTATCAAGAAAATCAATTCCTATGTAGGAATCCTTTTGGAACAAACGCATTTTGCGCATCTTTTTCATGCTGATGCGGCTGCTGGTAAGGTTGGCCACGCATCCATTATTAAACTCAATACGAACGTTGGCAATATCGGGCGTATCCGTTAGCACTGCCACACCGCTTGCCGATAAATTTTTCACATCACTATTCATGATGCTTAAAATAATATCAATATCATGGATCATTAAATCCAATATCACACTTACTTCCGTACCCCTGGGGTTAAACTGTGCCAGGCGATGCACTTCAATAAACATGGGGTTTAAGTTAAAATCCTTTGCGGCAAGAAATGCAGGATTAAAACGCTCCACATGCCCCACCTGCATTTTAATATTGGCCTCTTTAGCCATACTAACCAAAAGCCGGCCTTCTTCAATTGTATTGGCAAGAGGCTTTTCAACAAAAACGTGCTTACCCTTACGAATGGCTTTTTCGCATAACTCAAAATGCTGGTCGGTGGGTGCTACAATATCAATTGCATCGCAGGCTTCAATAAGTTTATCGGGGTTGGTAAAACGCATCAGTTTATATTTTTCCGATACTTCATTGGCGTTATCATCCATAGGATCATAAAAACCAACCAGGTTTACACCTTCAATTTCCAACCAATTATTTATATGATATTTTCCCAGGTGGCCTACCCCAAATACTCCTATATTAAGCATAACAATATGATATTTTAGCGAAGGTAAAGATAGGCGTAGAACAGGACTGTTGAGATACTATCGAAATAATGAGCAATAGCAATGCATTCATTGTTGACATGCCCAGGGTATACGGAACTCTATACTTTAATGACCAGCACCTTATTATAAAGTTTGTCTTTTTGGAGTACCTAAAAATCTCCGGGGTTATAAAGGCCTCATAAAAAGCCTATAGATTTGTTTTAGAATTTATCCAATATCCAAACCGAAAAACTTTTATCCATTTTTCAGAAAAAATCATGAACAAGATCCAAGGTTCGTGAAAAACCAACGTTGAAAATTTGTTATTCTTTTTCCTTTGAAAAACCATCGAGGCAAACCGGAAAACAAAATTCTTGATCCCGCTCACAAGGCGGGATTTTTTTTTGTGAGACGAATTACTTAACACTTATAACTTTCAACATATAACTTCTGCATTAAATTGAAAATGTTCATTTGAGTTTAGAAGAATTTTTCCAATCCTGCATCTTTAGCAATAAGCGTGTCCTTGGCTCGGTTTGCATCTTTTAATATTTCATTGTCTTTATCAGTTTGCGCAAATGCACCAAGGCTTATAAATAGCAAACAAACCAATGTCATTTTTTCT
>JBBSJX010000211.1:0-7073 GCA_038256825.1 Chitinophagales bacterium | reverse complement strand
TATTAAATAATTTGTGATGAAAACCTGATCATTACCATACATATCACCCACGCAAAACTTTTTGTGTGACACCGTGCAGCGCATTCCTTTACATAGGAGTGACACAACGATGTTGCTATGAAAAATTAATGCTGGTCAACAAAAAAAATACTAAAACAATTTTTCGTTTGGTGGACGAACACCCGCCAGGCGTAGGTATATTGTTGTTTGCCCGCGATGATGGGTTTGGTGCTCAAATGCTTTTAGCAACCAACTTAACCTGGTAAAGGTGAAAGTCTGGCCCATATTAAAAGACTCAGGTTTCCAAAGGGTTGATCCATCCATATTTTTTATGGAGTTTATTGCATAATCATAACTACGATTTACATAATACCTTACAGAATCGGCTGTTTGAGCGGTGGGACTTTTTTCAATATCCGGACCGGTGGGCATAGTATTGCCGGTACCTTGCGAAACAAAAAACATATTGGCATTGGCAAGGTGTAATAACTGTTGGGCAAACGAGCGGATACTATCATTTGCTTTAAATGAGTAATTGTTAGCTGGCATTGCATCCATATATTCCTGTGTATAGGCTTTTGCACGTTGCCAATCTTTTACCAGCATTGTTTTTAAAGAATCGCCGGGAATGCCCGATTGACTATAAACATTGGTAGTTGAAAGAATAAAAACGAGTAGCAGGATGATTATTTTATTAGTCTTCATAATAAAAGTTTTTTTTGAAAGTACAATGACTTTTAAAACTATGAAAGCCTGGAAAATGCAAAATTCTACTGTTTACATATTCCAAACCCCACCCGTTAAAAGGGAAACATAAACGATATCGTCTTTTGCAATATTGATGGCCGTTTTAATAATGATAATATTCTCACCCAAAAGTATTTCTGCTTCGTATGCATAGCCAAGAAAATAAACATTAATAACTTTACCCGGAACTCCCATGCTATCGTTAATAACTAAGTTGAAATTTTCGGGGCGAATAAACATATTGTTCCTGTTCATTTCGAGGCCCGGCAGGGAGGCATAGGCATGTAATAGTGAAAGGGTAACAATTGTATACTTTCCAAATAAACCGGCAGTATATTCATTTACCGGTTGACGATAAATTTCAAGTGGTGTTCCCTGCTGAATAATTTTTCCATTTTGCATGACTATAATCGTATCAGCCCAGGATAACAAGTCTTGAGGATCGTGAGAAACAAGGATACAGGTTATGTTTAATTTTTCGCCAATGTCTCGGATAACCTCTTTTAAAATATTTTTATGAACCATATCCAAATTAGAATAAGGCTCATCTAATAATAAAAGTTTGGGCGCCGAAATAAGTAAGCGTGCAACAGCAATCCGTTGTTTTTCTCCCCCCGATAATTGATTGGTTTTACGTTTTAATAAATGGCTAATCCGGCATACATCATAAATAATGTGTGCCTGATCTTCACTTACCTGCAGCGACATATCTAATATCTCTTCAACCCTGTAATTATTACGAAGTTCAAAATGTTGCGATAAATAGCCTATTGATGGATGTCCCGGCAAGAGTTTTTCATCCGGTCCTAAAATTTTTTGATTTTCAAAATATATCTGACCATTGTCAGGTTGAATTAATCCGGCAATCATTTTTAAAAGGGAACTTTTGCCTGATCCGGTTTCACCTGCAATGGCTAGTTTTTGAAATGAATACAACTGCATGTGAACGTTTTGCACTACCCAATTCCCTTCCTGCTGTTTCTCAAGTGCTGATACTTTTAATAAATACATACGATCCTTAAATAATTAAAATAGCTGGTATTAATAGCTGGTTAGTTTGATCGCAAAAGTATTTATCTGTCAGCTTTATAATTAAAAAATATAAGTTGAAGCAAATAATTTAAGCGAATACCATTCATCAAATTTAAAGACCGTTCAACACATTACATTGTACTATGCTTAACATAGTACATAGCTTTGAGTTGTAATAATGATTAACAAGTACTAAAAAATTTGAATGATGAAAAAATTACTTTCGCTTTTATTCATAGCTGCCCTTTGCGGTAAAGCATCGGAAAGCTTCTCGCAGAATTTAACTGGAAAATTAATGGGGACGGTTAAAGGCAATACGCAAGTCCTCGAATCCGCAACCGTTAAATTGTTGCAGGCAAAAGATAGCCTTGAATTAAAAATGGCTATTTCCGAAAAATCCGGCCAGTTTTTATTTTCAAACATTAATGCCGGAAGATACCTGGTTGCTGTTTCAGCAGTAGGGTTTGATACAAAATATTCTGAAGTGGTGGAATTAAGCCCTTTGCATCCTACACACAGTTTTGCAATTGTTGAACTTAACAGTACACCAAAATCGTTGCAGGGAGTTGTTGTTACCGCTAAAAAACAATTTATTGAGCAAAAAATAGATAGAACGATCATAAATGTGGATGCTTCACCCACTAACACGGGATTAACAGCCCTTGAAATTTTAGAAAAATCGCCGGGTGTATCAGTTGATAAAGACGGAAATATTAGTTTGAAAGGAAAAGCGGGTGTAATGGTTATGATGGATGGTAAGCCTACCTACCTGAGTTCTGCCGATTTAACTAATTTACTAAAAAACATGCCCGGCAGTAACCTGGAACAAATTGAGATTATGACCAATCCTCCAGCAAAATATGAAGCGGCGGGTAACTCCGGAATAATTAACATTAAAACCAAAAAGAACAAAATTCAGGGTTTTAATGGCAGTGTAACACTAGGAGCGGGTTATAGTGTTATGCCCCGTACCAGCAACAGTGTTTTGATTAATTACAGAACCGGAAAGTTTAACTTATTTGCCAATTACAGTTATAATAAGAGTAGGGGACGTCAAACTTTAGAACTTAAAAGGGTTTTCCCCGATACCTTATTCGACCAGGCAAGTGAAATGTTACGCAGTTATCAAAACCACAATTTTAAAGTTGGTGCTGATTATTATGCTTCAAAGAAGACAACTCTTGGTATTGTATTAACCGGTTTTGAAAATCCGGGAACTGAAAATAATGACAATATCACTTTAAAAAAGGATAAGATTGGCAATGTATATTCAAGAACGCAAACAATCAGCAAAATCAATAACCAATGGAGCAACAGGGGCCTAAATTTAAATCTTCGTCATACAATTGACAGCTCCGGAAAAGAAATTAGTGCCGATGTTGATTACCTGAATTACAATAGTGCCAATACCCAAAACTTCGAATCTTATTTCTACGACAAATTGGGCAGTAAAAACCAGATAGATGAATTTATGCTGGGAAAATTACCCTCGGATATTACCATTTACAGCGGAAAGATTGATTATATACACCCGTTAAAAGGTAACGCAAAATTTGAAGCAGGTGTTAAATCAAGTTATGTTGAAACAGATAATGACGCGCAATATTCAAACCTGGTAAACGGAACCTGGAAACAGGATGCCGGCAGAAGCAATCATTTTATATACAAAGAAAATATTAATGCAGCTTATGTAAATACCAGCAAAGAATTTAATAAAAAATGGAGTGGCCAATTAGGCTTAAGGCTTGAAAATACGCATGCAAAAGGCAATCAAATAACAACCGGCGAAAAATTTACAAGAGATTATACTCAATTATTTCCTACCGCTTATGTAGGTTTTAAAATGAACGATAAAAACCAGTTTGCTTTAAGTTATGGCCGCCGCATTGATCGTCCTGACTATGAGGATTTGAACCCATTTTATTATTTTCTTGATAAATATACCTTCCAGGTTGGCAACCCTTATCTAAAGCCGCAGTTCAGTCATAATATTGAATTAAACCATAGCTGGAACAGCATTTTGAATACCAGTTTAGGCTACAGCAGCACTAAAGATATTATGCAGGAAGTGCTTGAACAAATAGATAGCACCAGTA
Source organism: Chitinophagales bacterium (assembly GCA_038256825.1). Classification (GTDB taxonomy): domain Bacteria; phylum Bacteroidota; class Bacteroidia; order Chitinophagales; family Chitinophagaceae; genus Segetibacter. The sequence continues at coordinate 3,198 of JBBSJX010000211.1, read as the reverse complement.
CATCATTTGTTAAGCGCAGCAACCTCGCCAGCCAAAAAAGTGTAAGCCTTTCAATAAGTGCAAATATTCCTGTTGCTAAATGGTGGAGCGCTAATGTTTATACCAATGCTTATTACAACTCGTTTAAAGGAGTGGTTAACGGCGGACCAATAGATGTGAACGGAACTACAGCGATGGCAAACATAACAAACTCCTTTACCATAAAAAATGGATGGGGTGCAGAAGTTAGCGGGTTTTACAGAACAAGATCAATTGAAGGAACCCTTGTGGCAAACCCGATGGGTGCCATAAACATAGGCATCAGCAAACAGGTAATGCAAAAAAAAGGCAGCATCCGTTTAAGTGTACGCGACGTGTTTTTTACTCAGAAGTTTAGTGGTTATAGTAAGTACCAAAACATTGATGTTACCATAAAAAATGTGAGAGATAGCAGGGTATTTAATCTAAGCTTCTCTTATAGGTTTGGCAAGCAGCAAAACAGTCCGCAACGCAAAAAAGGTGGTGCCAGCGACGAGCAAAACAGGGTAAAAGTAGGGGGTCAGTAAATAAAATCTCCTGCGAACTTTAAATGGTAACACTGGAAAAAAAAGATTAAGGTCTTTGTAATAATATTTGAAATTTCTCATGTGTATTTAAATTAAAACGGCCCTGGTTTCTACCGGGGCTTTTTTTATTTTGGTGCCAGGCATTCGTAAAAGTATTTAACTGCCGTTGCGTCGCACTCTTGTACTTTAAGTAATTCTATTCAGCACAAACTTAAACAGGCAATTAGTTATGCTTATCTAAATTTGCAAAGCGAACCGTTCCCAATTATCTTTGTATTATGTTTAGCTGAGTGCTAAACTTTATTATTTAATCTTATACCATCTGCAATGCCAACATTCGATATTACAAGTAAAGTTGACCTTCAAACACTGGACAACGCCGTAAATACAGTTAAAAAGGAAATTGAAAACCGTTTCGATTTTAAAAACAGCCATGTGGAGATAAAACTCAACAAGAAAGATTTTAAACTAGATATAGAGGTAGAAAGCGAAATGAAAATGGACCAGGTGCAGGATGTAATTATCAGCCGCAGTAATAAGCAAGGTATAGCACCCGAATCATTTGATTTTAGCAAGGAACCTTACCAAAGTGGTAAAGTTGTAAAAAAAGAAGTTATTGTAAGAAATGGCATTAAGCAGGAAGACGCTAAAAAAATAGTAAAAGCAATAAAGGATAGCGGTTTAAAAGTACAGGTACAAATAATGGATGATATAATAAGGGTTACCGGCAAAAAAATTGATGACCTCCAGGATGTTATATCACTTTGTAAAAGTGCCGATTTTGGATTGGCTTTACAGTATGTAAATATGAAATCCTAAATAACAGGTATTACCAATTAAATAGTTTTGGAAGGCAACCTTCAAAATGGTAGATTTGCCGCTCCAAATTATAAACTACATGGCAAAATCCATGTTACCTAAATTAAAATAGTTATGAAACAAGGTATCCATCCCGAAAATTATCGTTTAGTTGTGTTTAAAGACATGAGTAACGGTACCAGCTTTATAAGTCGTTCTACTGCTAACACAAGGGAAACCATTAAGCATGAAGACGGAAACGAATATCCAGTTATTAAATTAGAGATTTCTAATACATCGCATCCTTTTTATACTGGTAAAAATATGCTGGTTGATACTGCGGGTCGTATCGATAAATTTAAAAAGCGTTACGCAAAAAAGTAATTTCTTTTTACAACTTATTACAAAGCTCCTCTTACTCGAGGGGCTTTTTTTATTTTCCGGGGCTTTCTGCTATACCAAATAATTTCTTTTCCAATAGCATTGCTATAAAAAAGCCCAATAAGGTTCCAGCGAGGTAACAGATCCAATCGCTCCACAAAAATCCATAACCCAATATAAGACCGAATGGTGGCGTGTGTCTGATTAATTCAATCCATGGGGCGTGGTATAACTGCAATGTTTCAATAGTAATACAAATTAGGTATGATATAATTCCGATTTTTACCAGAGGATAACGAATAAGTAGCAAGCGTACAGCAAAAAATATAAACGTTGCATATAAAACATCGCCGCCATAGTTGGCAACCAACATGGGTATTTGACTGGCATATATCCTCGTTCCCAAACCTGCAGGAATGGTAAGTAATATAAACAGGAAATAAAACCAGCGTTTGTATTTGGCCATGAATTATAAGCGGAACACAGTTTAAATTTTAGGTAGAGATAAATTGAAGTGCCTGACTTATATAAAACAAAAAGGGTATTTAAATTTGAAATTCGCCACTTTTATAAAATCAACAGAAAACTTGGTTACTATTCAAAAATATACCTGATGGCAATGCCGCCAAACTGGGGCGAAAGACCGGCATTTCCTAAAATGCTAAAGCTTGGCTGCCAGTCGAGGCTTAAATTTATGGGTGATTTTGGAATTCTATAATCCAGACCTAAAACTCCATCAATGCCAATGTCGGCAGTGCTGTTGTATTTTTCGCGGTAGTTACGTTTCCAAAAACCCACGTGTGCGCCGGGGCCAATATACCACGCTAAACCTGGTGCCCCTTCAATGGTATAAAAATGAAATTCGTATAAGCCAACCAACCTCATGCCTTGTTTAAAAAAGGTTGATTGAGCCTCCAACGCATTTTTTTCGGTAACAAATGTTTTGTAACTGGCTGCTACCCCCGACGATACTTTTACTCCAAGCGATGATTTATACGGAGCCACTTCTGCCTGTTGCGCAAAACAGGTGGTTGAAATAACAATGGATACAATTAAAGCAATGAGTTTCATGTAAGTATAAGTTTGGTTTGGAGCCAAAGATTGTAAGTTATTACACAAATAAAAGGTTAAAATTGATTGAACGAAAGCAATCTTATTAACTTTGCCGCTCTTTATGAAAGTACGTACATTAAAAAAGGACAAGGTTAATATTATTACATTAGGCTGTAGCAAAAACATGGTTGACAGTGAGGTATTGAGTGGGCAACTTTTTGCAAATAATATTGATGTTGTTCATGAAAGCGCAAAACGCGATCATAACATAGTTGTGGTTAACACCTGTGGTTTTATTGATAAGGCAAAAGAAGAAAGCATTAATACTATACTAGACCAGGTGAATTTAAAGCGCAGAGGAAAGCTTGATAAAGTTTATGTTACCGGCTGCCTGAGCGAACGCTATAAAAACAATCTGGAG
>JBBSJX010000210.1:0-7082 GCA_038256825.1 Chitinophagales bacterium | reverse complement strand
CCAATTTCGTTGCGGTGTTTAACAATATTTTCTGCCAGGGTAGCTCCTATTCCGCTAACATAACTTAAAAGATGTTTACTGGCAGTATTTAAGTTAACCCCAACCATGTTAACACAACTCACTACGGTTTGATCCAGTCGCTCCTTTAATCTAAACTGGTTCACATCGTGTTGGTATTGGCCCACCCCAATACTTTTAGGATCAATTTTTACCAATTCGGCCAGTGGATCCATTAAACGCCTGCCTATACTTACCGATCCACGTACGGTTATATCCTGTTCGGGAAACTCGTCCCGTGCATTTTCGGAAGCGCTGTAAACAGAAGCGCCATCTTCGTTTACCAAAAACACCGGGAGGCCCAACTGTAGTTTTTTAATAAACTGCTCGGTTTCCCGCCCGGCAGTACCATCGCCTATTGCAATAGCTTCTATTGAATATCTGGAAACAAAATCTTTAATAATACTTTCAGCTTCGTACTGTTTATTTCCTTCGTGAACGAATATTAAACCGGTCTTTTTAAGTTCTCCTTTCTCATCAAGGCAAACCACTTTACACCCGGTGCGGTAGCCGGGATCAATAGCTAAAATTCGTTTGCTGCCCAAAGGCGAACTTAATAAAAGCTGGCGCAGGTTTTCGGCAAAAACATTTATAGCTTCTTCGTCACCTTTTTGTTTTAGTGCCGTTCTAAATTCTGTTTCAAGACTGGGTTGCAACAATCTTCGGTAAGCATCTTTTATGGCTTTTTTAATTTGATCATTACAAGTACTCATTCCTGTTATGTACTGCCGCTCAATCAACTCAATTGCAGTTTCTTCATCGGGCGAAATGCCTATACGCAAAAAGCCTTCTAAAAAACCTCTCAGCACGGCCATAATGCGGTGCGAGGGTACTTTTGATATAGGTTCTGAAAAATCAAAATAATCCTTGTATTTAATGCCTTCTGTTTCTTTATCGGCCATAACCTTGCTTTGCAAGGTTGCCTCTCTTTCAAAAAGGTTACGCATTTTTGCCCTAACCTGCGCATCCTCGTTTACCGTTTCAGCAATAATATCCCTTGCACCCTGCAGTGCCTCCTCTGGCGACTTTACAACCTCTGTTACATATTTTGAAGCATATTTATTTACATCAATATCCTCCATTGCCAGAAGTTGCAAAGCCAAAGGTTCCAAACCATTTTCGCGGGCTGTTTGTGCTTTGGTTTTACGTTTCGGTTTATAAGGCAAATAAATATCTTCAAGCCCGGCAATAGTAGTAGCCTTATTTATTTTAGCTGCCAGTTCATCCGTCATTTTACCTTGTTCAGTAATGGCTTTTTCAATAAAAGTTTTTCGCTCGGTAAACTCCTTTAAAAATTTAGCTTCGTCCTGTATTTTTAAAATCTGAACTTCATCTAATCCGCCGGTTTTATCCTTCCGGTAACGGGCAATAAAGGGGATGGTTGCTCCCTCTTCAAACAGGCTTAATACGGCTTCAACCTGTGCAGATCGCAGGTTTAATTTTGATGATATATTTTGTACAAACTCCATTGTATTTTTTTATTTTTTGTAACCGGCTGAGTAACTTTTCTCAACATCGTTGTGTCACTCACTTATACATTTATTTGATTGATGAGCTTTAACGATTTTACCAAAAAACACTTTACGTTCGATTACTTACTGTTTAAATTTTAATATTCCGGCGAAAGTAAAGGCTGCAATGGAAAACAAAAAATTGGAGTTGTTAACTTATAACAGTAATAATATGGGGGTTAGTTTTCCCGGGTTGTATATCCTAAAATCAATAATTTTTAGCAGGTAAATTCCAGCTTACTGCCAGGGTATTTTAAGGCGTGGCTATAAACCAACCCACGTATAAACCCATTTTCAGGATATGGGGTAAGGTGGTTTTTTAATTCTTCAATACTGGTTAATGACGTATTTGCAGGAACGTGGCCCATCCCAAAAAAGCGGCCATTCTCCATTAAAATAATTCCTTTACTTTCCTTTTTCATAAGCGATAAGGGCTCCACCACCGCAAAACTTGGCAACGATGTGCGCAGGTGTTCGATGGCTGTATTTACCCTTTTGTTATACTCATTGGGCAACAAACTTTGCTCATCGGGTAAAATGGAACCTATGCTTACATCTATAAAGCAAAGCCGCGGACATAATTCAAATTGAGCAATTAATTTTTTTAATAAGCTATGCCCATCCAATAAAATATTAAATGTATACAGCGGTTGCAGGTGCTTTTTCTTTTTTTCAATGACCAGCCTTTTAAACCCTCTTCCATCTTCAAACATATACAAACCATAAGCCTGCTCAAAGCTTTTTTGGCTTCGGTTATACAAAGGCCACAAGCGTTTTATTTCTATACTTTCTAAAATAAAAGCCATTAACTCCGAGCCGCAAACCTGAAAGGATATATTGTAAATCTCCCGTAAAAACTCCTGTTTTTGTTTTCCTGGCTTATTGTTCGAAAAATGGCTGTTTACTCTTTTTTTCAAATCTTTAGCCTTACCTACGTAAACCACCTTCCCTTTTTGGTTATGAAAGTAATAAACGCCTGGTTCGCCCGGTAGCTGGGCTACTTTTTCGGTCGGCAGGTGCGGAGGCAAAAACTGGTCTTTAGCCTTGCCCTTCAGCATTGCTTTTATTTCACCTGAATGGTCATTTTTTAAAATGCATTCAAATAGTTTTACGGTTGCTAAAACATCTCCTCCTGCCCTATGGCGCTGTTCAATTTCAATATCAAGGTTCCTGCATAAATTTCCCAGGCTATAACTTAAATGCCCCGGCAAAACTTTGCGGCCCATCCTTACAGTACAAAGCTTTTTACAATCAAGATTGTAGCCCAAAACCCCTAATTGATGTTTTACAAATGAATAATCAAAATTTACATTGTGAGCTACAAAAACTTTATCGCTTAATAATCCAAAAATCTTGGGTGCAACTTCCTCAAATAACGGGGCCTGGCTAACCATAGCATTATTAATACCGGTAAGCGACTGAATATACCGCGGAATAGCAATTTGGGGGTTAATAAGGGTTTCAAAATAATCAATCATTTGATTACCATCATGTATTGCAATAGCAATTTCGGTTATGCCATTTGCACTGGCATAACTACCGGTGGTCTCAATATCAACAATTGCAAACATTTATAAATAAAATTGGAAATTAAAGATACGGTAGGTGAAAACCCTAAAAAAGTTGCATAAAAAATTATTGTTTATTATTTCATGGTGTATTAACTTTATAAAAATCCGTATAAATTTTAAGATCCATTTCTTTCGTGAAAGACCGACCAATCTACTTCTAGGGCGACGTGTTCTGCGTATCCATGAAATTCCGTTTTCGGATTCACTAATTTGTTTATTTTAAAATTTATCGATCATGAAAAAATCTACACTTAATTTTCACTTAAGCGAAGGGCTGAGAAATTTTCTCGTTGTCGTAGCTATTTTTGGCATTATTGCCTTCATCACTTATTTAGAGTGGAGCAATAAACTAAATTAAATTATTTAAGCATTTTCAGCTTTACCCTTTTAAAAGTAAAACCTGGTTTGACCAGGTTTTTTTTATGCTCATCATTAATTATTTACACCTCAAAACGGGGGTGATTGAACTTAACTTATCCTGGGTTTGTACCCTGATTAAAATTGAATTATATGCCACAATACATGATTGCTGCCGATGACTTTACGGATGAAGATGCTTTGGAAAGAAGATTATTAGTAAGGGATGATCATTTGCAGAGAATGAGGATTGAAAAATTAAAGGGTCATTTTATTATAGGTGGAGCCAAATTAGATAGTAGCGGCAAAATGATCGGCTCTATGCTACTTGTAGAAATGGATAACCTGGAAACCTTAAATAACTGGTTAAGAGAAGATCCTTATGTTACAGGCAAGGTTTGGGATAAAATTGAGGTAATACCATTTAGGGTGGCGGGGGTATAAACCAAATATTCCTGGCTAAAAAATATATACCCTTCATTTTTCCAAAAAGAAGAATTTTTTTTTGATTTTGGGAATTTTTAAATCTTTTTGAAGGGGGTAATATAAAAAATCTGAGCTTCTGATTTTAATTAAACTACTACTTTTTTTACTACAAACGTTTTATTACTAAGCCTTTATAGTTTTGTTTCCGCCTATTATTTTAATTATAAATTATCTATACAAGGTTTTAATTTAACTGGCACAAGATTGGTTTATAGTACAATACCAATACTTATTAAAAACCTACTTGTATGCTTGTTAAACGAACTAAAACCACGGAAGTTTATATTCTTCCTAAAGAATTTGATACCTACTCAAAAAAAGGATTTGTAATTTTTGTTTCGAAACCTACCGTTTTTGGCACTTACAAAGCAATTAAAATTGAATTAGTAAAATCGCCCGTGCAAAAACAACTTCAGCATTTTGTTATTTCGGCTGATGGAAAAAAATCACTAAACCCGGTTTATGAGTTATGGAATATGCTGGTACCTAAAGCCAATAAATTTAATTTTTTAACTAAGAAAGTGGTTCATTAATTTTCTTATCCTGAAATTATTATTTGTTCATGTAAGTGTTGCGGTACAAGAGTGCGACGCAACGAAGAACAGTTAAGATACTATGCCGGGAAACCAAAACAATTTAACCAATCAATCTATTCTATATCGTCAAGAAAGTCTTTGGACAAGGGTTTGGAAATAAAATCGACTACCGCATTATATGATTTGGCTCTTTTATAATCTTCCGGATCTACTGTTGAAGAGAGAATATAAATGCGGGGGAGCGTATTAAAAGAATTTTTAATTTTTTCTAATTCCTCCAAAAGATCCCACCCATTCATTACAGGCATATTTATGTCGAGAAAAATTATTTCGGGTATATTTTCTTTTTTTTCTACAAGTCCTTTAAGGTAATCCAACGCATATTTGCCGTTTTCGCACGAAGTAACTTTGTTGGCAAAAGAAGTGATTTTGATAATCCGATCGCAAACCATTATAGTAATAGGGTCATCTTCAACTAAAAGTACATTATTATATTTTGCCATTTTCCTTTCTTAGGATTTAAAAAACACTTTAAATATAGTGCCTTTTTCCGGTTCACTATCTACTTCAATTTTTCCACCCATTGCCATAACCTGTGTTTTGGTCATGTATAAACCCAGGCCTTTACCCTCGCGGGAAAGATGAAAGCGCTGGTAAAGTCCAAAAAGGCGATCGCCATAACGTTTTAAATCCATGCCTACCCCATTGTCTTCAAAGCTTACTACAACCCACTCATTCTGCCGGTAAGATTTTAACTTAATATGCGGACTACGCTCGAAAGAACGGTAGCGGATAGCATTTGAAACAAGGTTTAGAAAAATACTATCAATATGAATTTTGTTATACTGAATTTCGTCCACGAGGCTAAAATCAGCCTCCATAATCCCATTTTGTTCGTTTAAAAGGTTGTCAACATTTAACCTGGCGGCTTTAAACGTTTCAGTAAAACTGATTGTTTGTTTATCAATTCTGTTATTGGATTTTATAACCAATACGTTTACCAGGTCTTTTAAAGTATTGTTGAGCTGCATGGTTGCCTCTTCAAATTTTTCAATCAATACCGGGTTAAAATCATCGGAAGGATTTTGCCTGTTATATAAGCTTAATAAACTAATGAGGTTGGCTACCGGTGCCCTTAGGTTATGTGATGTTATGAATGAAAACTGTTGTAAATCCTGGTTATTCCGAAGCAATTCCTCGGTTAACGCTTTCTGTTCCTCTTCTATCTTTTTCTTTTCGGTTATGTTGCGAACGATGGTAGATAAGCAGGCTTCACCCTCTGCATCTGTCATTTTCATTGAAGTGATTTCGGCCGGTATCAGGTGCCCTTCATTATGCTTTATCAGGATTTCACCAATAAAACTTCCATTATAACTTCGCACATCCATCATATTATTGATAATATCCGAATCATAATCTATTAAATCGTGGCATTTGAGTAAACCAATTTCGGATTGGGTGTATCCTAACATTTTACAAATGGACGGATTAGCCGAAATGATTGTACCATTTTCTTTTGAAAGTATTACGCCATCAATACTATTGTCGAATAACGATTTAAAACGGCCTTCGAGGTTTTGGAGCGCCAGCAGGGCAATTTTGCTGTCGGTAATATCCTGCATGGTTACCCTGAATTTTTCAGGCTTACCTGCATTGTTTCGTACACCTGCACCAATAGCAAGTATAACCTTTTCCGTTCCTTCTTTTGTAAGAATGCGGTATTCCTCATTAAAATCAATTAAATCCTTAACCGCGCTGCTAATCCGGGCTTTAACTAATTCCCTGTCTTTTGGATGTACTAAAATTTCCACTTTCTCAAAACTCATGTTATTCGTTTCTTCGCCATGTAAGCCCAGGATTTGATAAAATTCTTCTGAGAAAAAGAAATGGTCGCTTTGAAAATCGTACTCAAAATAACCGAGTTTGGCAATCTTCTGGGCAGTTTTAAGGCGCTCCGTATTTATAGCTAATTCTTCAGTTAACTTTTTAGTTTCTGTTACATCCTTTGAGTTTAATACAATTCCTTTTATTGAAGGATCGTGCAGGAAATTTGTTATGGTTGATTCTATCCAGAAAATCTCTCCAAAATCGTTTATGTATCGGTAGGGTCCCGCCTGGATTTGCTTTTTTCCCGAAATCATAAACTGAAGAAACTGCTCTCTAATTTGTCCTCCATCCTCAATGTAAAGCTGTTCAAAAATGTTTTGCCCGTATTTATTTGATGGATCCATTCCCATTACAGATTGAACAGTAGGGCTGGCGTATAATAATTCGCCCAGCTCATTTATGATCCAGATCATATCGGAGCCACTTTGAACCAATCCTTTGAACCTTTGTTCGGAAAGAGAAATAATTTCTTCAGCTTTTTTGCGGGACGTAATATCTCTAAGGCTTACCAATATGCCCTGAACATATTTGCTTTCAAACATGTTTTTGGCCTTCAACTCAATACAAACAAATTTACCTTTGTGGTTACGCATCCGCACATCAATATTTTTTTCGCTATTGGGGCTTAGTATTACCTCTGCAAATTTTGCAATTGCCGCCTTCAGGTCTTCGTGGTG
>JBBSJX010000209.1:0-7097 GCA_038256825.1 Chitinophagales bacterium | reverse complement strand
GCATCAGGTTAATAATGAATCATCGTTGTGTCACTCACTTGTACTATATAACATTTAGCAACAAAAAATAAAATGCTCCGTTAAACTACGGATTACGATCAATGAAAATTTTAGTTTTTGATAATTACGACAGCTTTACCTACAACCTCGTTCACCTGGTTGAAAAAATTACCAATATAAACGTGGATGTTGTTCGCAACGACCAGATAGGGATGGAAGAAATAGCTAAGTATGATAAGATTATTCTTTCACCGGGCCCGGGTATACCATCGGAGGCAGGTTTGCTTTTGGAGGTTATAAAGCAATACGCAAGTTCAAAACCCATTTTAGGCGTTTGTTTAGGTCACCAGGCTATAGCCGAGGTTTTTGGCGGAACATTAGAAAACCTTGATAAGGTTTTTCATGGAGTAGCAACACCTTGTAAGTTATCAAACAACAGCCCATTGTTTAAAGGATTACCAACCAGCATTCCTGTTGGCCGTTATCATAGCTGGATTGTAAAGAATGAAAACTTCCCCGACGTTTTAGAAGTAACCGCAACCGATGACAACGGCTATATAATGGGTTTACAACATAAAACCTACGATGTGCAGGGAGTTCAGTTTCACCCGGAAAGCATATTAACACCAGATGGAGAAGCGATTATAAGAAATTGGCTAAGCGCATAAATTTAATATATCAACCAGGTTAAAACCTGGATATAGATAACCATATTTTACCAGTTAAACTACACTTTAAGGGTTAGGGATATGAAGAAGATTTTACAACATTTATTTGAGCATAAAACCCTTAGTCGCCAGCAGGCACAAGAGGTTTTAGTAAACATTTCGAAAGGAATGTACAACGAACATGAAATAACTTCCTTCATGACGGTGTACCTGATGCGCAGCATTACCATTGATGAATTACAGGGTTTCAGGGATGCTTTGCTCGACCTTTGTGTAAAGGTGGATCTGAATGGTCATAAATTAATGGACATTGTGGGTACGGGCGGCGATGGCAAAAACACCTTCAATATTTCAACCTTATCATGTTTTATAGTTGCAGGTACCGGTCAAAAAGTAGCCAAGCATGGCAACTATGGTGTCACTTCTACCAGTGGTTCCTCAAATGTGATGGAGCAATTGGGTTATAGATTTAAAAACGATTCAGCCCTTCTTAAAAAAGAAGTTGAGGAGGCCAATATCTGCTTTTTACATGCCCCGCTTTTTCACCCGGCGTTGAAAGCTGTTGGACCCATTCGTAAAAATTTAGGGGTTCGTACTTTTTTTAATATGCTGGGCCCTATGGTAAACCCGGCAAACCCCGAGTACCAATTGGTAGGGGTATATAACCTTGAAATGGCGCGGATATATAATTATCTTTTACAACAGGGTGGTAAACCTTTTACGATCATTCATAGCCTGGATGGTTACGATGAAATTTCGTTGACCAACGATACCAAGGTGATAACCAACCAGGGAGAAAAGGTGTTAACCCCCGAAGAAATTGGTAAGCGTATGGTTCAGCCACAGGATATTTATGGTGGAAACTCGGTAGAAGAAGCTGCAAAAATATTTTTAAAAATTATTAAAGGCGAAGGTACGTGGGCCCAAAACGCCGTAGTGTTTGCAAATGCTGCTATGGCGCTACAATGTTCGGGTAATTACAATAATTACAACCAGGCTTACGATGCTGCCGTTGAAAGTTTGGAAAGTGGCAAAGCCTATAAAAGTCTCCAAAAACTTATAGAACTACAGAAACTGTAAACCAACAACATTTTTACATCGATCAATTTTTATAATGAACATTCTGGATACTATAATAGCTGCAAAAGAAAATGAAGTAAAGCAAAAAAAAGCATTGCTTCCCATTGAGGAACTAAAATCATATCCTTACTTTAACAGCAACTGCAATTCGCTTGTGTCCCAACTTTTAATGGAAGGTTCAACAGGGATTATTGCAGAATTTAAAAGAAAGTCGCCATCCAAAGGCGTAATAAACGACCAGGTTCAGATTGGGCCTGTGGTAGAATCGTACGATGCGCACGGCGCTGCAGGAATATCCATTTTAACCGATGAAAACTTTTTTGGTGGAACAAATGATGATGTAATGTATGCCCGTGGAATTGTTACAGCACCCATTTTACGAAAGGATTTTGTGATAGATGAATACCAACTAGTGGAGGCTAAGGCAATAGGTGCAAGTGTAATATTATTAATTGCTGCATGTCTTACCCCGCAAAGAGTAAGGGAGTTAGCGCTATTTGCAAAGAAATTAGACCTTGAAGTTTTACTTGAAATTCATAACGATGAAGAATTAAACCATATTTGTACTGAGGTAGACATTGTAGGGGTGAACAATCGCGACCTAAAATCGTTTACCGTTGACGTTGCCAGGAGTGTAGCGTTAGCTGATAAAATTCCGGCAGATAAAATAAAAATATCTGAAAGTGGAATTAGTGATCCGGATACGATTATCCATTTGAAACAATTTGGGTTTAAAGGTTTTCTTATAGGCGAAACCTTTATGAAACAACCCGATCCCTCGATTGCTTTTGCTGATTTTGTAAATCAACTAAAGGCTAAACAACATGAGAATTAAAGTTTGTGGAAACACGAGTCTTGATCAGATGCACCAGTTAGGTGACATGGGAGTTCAATTTGCCGGTATGATTTTTTACCATAAATCGCCGCGTTTTATTATGCGCTTTTTAAAAGGTGAAGAGGTAAAAAAAGAAAAGCTGAAAGTTTTTAAAATCGGTGTTTTTGTTAATGCTTCTTACGATGAAGTAATGAACCATGTTGACAATTTTGGTTTGGATATGGTTCAGCTTCATGGGGATGAAACCCCTTATTACTGTGAGCAAATGTCGAACTACATTTCGGTGATTAAAGCGTTTAGGGTAGTTGAAGGTGATAATATTGAATGGAAAACCAAGAACTATTTTAAGGATACTGACATGTATTTGTTTGACACCCTGGGTATAAGTTATGGTGGAACAGGTATTAAGTTTGACTGGAATATTTTATCGGGATTAGATATAAACAAACCATTTTTTATTAGTGGCGGTATTGGACCCGAAGATCCTGCTTTGCTTAAAGGTTTTACAAAGGATCCCGTAGCTAAAGACCTTTTTGCGGTAGATATTAACAGCAAATTTGAAGTAGCACCTGGCGTAAAAGATATGGAACTGGTTCAACAATTTGTAACAGATTTAAATGGCTGATTTCAATGTTTAAATTGCCTGCTGTTACAGATGAATAAAAATATGCGGTACAAGAGTGCGACGCAAGGATGCTTAATAGCATATCAAAAGCTTAGTACCCAAACTTTGATTTAATAGGTTTAAAAATTACCTGATGATGGAACAAATGAATGCGGGTTTGATAGCAAATAAATATTTTCTTGCGGCAAATGAGGGTGGATATGCATCGCCTGATGCGCAGGGATATTATGGAAAATTTGGCGGGGCTTATATTCCAGAAATGTTGTTTCCAAATGTGGAAGAGTTAAAAGCGAACTACCTGAATATTATGTCGGAGGCTTCGTTTATAAAGGAATACCAGCAATTGCTGAGGGATTATGTGGGACGGCCAACGCCGCTTTTTTACGCTGAACGGTTAAGCAAAAAATTTAACTCGAATATTTATTTAAAGCGCGAAGACCTTTGCCATACAGGGGCACATAAAATAAATAATACGGTCGGCCAGATTTTATTGGCCCTACGCCTGGGTAAAAAACGCATTATTGCCGAAACTGGTGCGGGACAACATGGAGTAGCCACTGCAACAGTTTGTGCTTTAAAAGGAGTTGAGTGCGTGGTGTATATGGGCGAAAAAGATATTGAAAGGCAGGCGCCCAATGTGGCTCGTATGCAAATGCTGGGCGCAAAAGTAATACCGGCAACCAGTGGAAGTAAAACGCTGAAAGATGCTACCAACGAGGCAATAAGGGCATGGATTAACAGCCCGGTTGATACCCATTATATTATTGGAAGCGTGGTGGGGCCGCATCCTTACCCCGATATGGTAGCACGTTTTCAAAGTGTGATCAGTGAAGAGATGAGGTGGCAGTTAAAAGAAAAAACGGGTAATGAATTGCCTTCGCACGTGGTAGCATGTGTTGGCGGTGGCAGTAATGCTGCCGGGGCATTTTATCATTTTATTGATGAACCTACGGTTAAGCTGGTAGCAGTTGAAGCTGCCGGTCATGGTATAGATAGCGGGATGAGTGCGGCCACCACCACCCTGGGCAGAGCGGGCATTTTGCATGGAAGTAAAAGCCTTGTTATGCAAACAGCCGATGGGCAGATAACTGAACCGCATAGTATTTCGGCTGGGTTGGATTACCCGGGTATTGGCCCCATGCATGCTCATTTGTACACTAGTGGCCGCGGTACATTTTTGAATGTTACAGATGAAGAAGCTTTAGTGTCCGCTTTTGAAGTGAGTAAGCTGGAAGGAATTATCCCGGCATTGGAAACAGCCCATGCATTCTCGGCGCTGAGCCGGTTACAACTTAAAGAAACGGATCAGGTGGTGGTTTGTTTAAGTGGAAGAGGCGATAAGGATCTTTCAACGTATATGAAGGCGATGGGTATACAGTAAAATTTTAATTATGAAACGCATATTGTTTTTATTGCTGATTTTGGGCTTTGTTGCATGCAACGAAGAACCTTACCTGAAACATAATCTGTCGTTTACCAAAGCTGCTGATGAATGTTCCGGCGGCGAAGCGCCCTTAAAACTTACATCCAATACCAATGGCGAACGTTATGAATTTAAGCAATGTTTACCACAGGAGTTTAAGGGCAATTACACGGTGACCCGTTCTGGTGACACTTTATTTGTGGGTTTTCCCGACACCATTCAAACAACCAATGCACTATTCGATCTGGTTTTAGATATTAATACCTTTCCAAAATATAGTCACATAAAATTAGGTGAACAGCTTTTAAAAGTTGGAACCGGGCAATCATCCTTATAGTGTTCATAATTATTAAAGGAAATAATCGGAGATATAATGGTAATAACAAGAATTGAAGCACTATTTAAAAATAAACAGCACCATGTTTTAAATGTGTACTGCACTGCCGGTTATCCTTATTTGGAAAGTACGCTGGAAGTAATGCAGGCCTTACAAAATAATGGTGCCGACCTTATAGAAATAGGAATGCCTTATAGTGATCCATTAGCTGATGGTCCGGTTATACAGGAAAGCAGTGCGCGTGCTATTGAAAATGGTATGACAATAAGTGTATTGTTTGATCAGTTAAAAGCATTGCGTCCCATTATAACATTGCCTGTAATACTTATGGGATATATGAACCCGGTTTTACAATATGGTTTTGAAAATTTTTGTGCTAAAGCAGCCGAGGTAGGTATTGATGGATTGATTTTGCCTGATTTGCCTATGTACGAATATGAAACAGAATATAGTGCTATTATTAAAAAGTACAATCTCAATCTAATCTTTCTTGTAACACCTGAAACCAAGGAAGACAGGTTACGCCAGATAGATAAGCTAAGTTCAGGCTTCCTGTATGCCGTTTCATCTTCGTCAACAACCGGTGGCAATAAAGACATTAACGACCAGTCGGGTTATTTTGAAAAGCTTCAATCAATGAAACTACAAAATCCTGTTTTGGTGGGTTTTGGAATTAAGGATAAGCAAACGTTTGAGGTAGCCTGCCGATATACTAATGGCGCTATAATTGGAAGCGCCTATATTAAAGCGCTTGAACATTCTACAGATATCAATACGACTACAAAAAGCTTTCTGGAAGCTATAATACAATGAAATTAGTAATCATAAAATACAATGCAGGTAATATTCAATCAGTGCTTTTTGCACTGGAGCGAATAGGAATGCAGGCAACCGTTACCGATGATGTGGAGGAAATAAAAGCGGCCGATAAAGTTATTTTTCCCGGAGTTGGCGAAGCAAGTACCGCCATGAATTACCTGCGCGAAAGAAAGCTGGATAATATAATCAGCGATTTAAAACAACCTGTTTTGGGGGTTTGCCTGGGCATGCAGCTAATGTGCAGTTACAGCGAAGAAAACGAAACCAATTGCCTGGGTATTTTTGACGAACAGGTCATAAAATTTAAAGCACCGCAAAACGCAACCGAAATTTATAAAATACCCCAGATTGGATGGAATAATTTATACGATTTAAAAACCGGGTTGTTTTCCGGTTTACCTGACAAGAGTTATTGCTATTTCGTGCACAGTTATTATGCAGCGCTGGGCGAGCATACTATTGCAACGGTTGATTATATTCAACCCTATAGCGCCGCACTGCATAAAAATAATTTTTACGGGGTACAGTTCCATCCCGAAAAGAGTGCAGATGTAGGAGCGCAAATCTTAAAGAATTTTATTGAATTGATTTAGTGCCCTTATAAAATTTTTGTTGACAAGCATTTGTACTTTAATTGAACATCGTTGTGTCACTCACTTGTACTAATAAATCATTGGGCAACTTATAAAAATTATAAATGAATAAAGCTTCCAATAAAAACGTAAAAGCTAATAGCACTACATTCCAAATCATTCCTGCAATTGATATTATTGATGGCAAGTGTGTACGGCTAACGCAGGGGGATTATGAGCAAAAAAAGATTTATAACGAAAAGCCTTTAGAAGTTGCCAAACAATTTGAAGATGCAGGTTTAAAACGTTTACACCTGGTTGACCTGGACGGGGCTAAAGAAGGCAAAGTAAAAAACTGGAAAGTACTTGAAAAAATAGCCAGTCAAACCAAACTGGTGGTTGATTTTGGTGGCGGTATTAAAACAGAAAATGACGTAAATGTTGTTTTTGAATCGGGAAGTACGTTTGCCACTGTTGGGAGCATAGCGGTTAAGGACGAAAACCTGTTTACCCAGTGGCTGGAGCGTTTTGGTGCAGCAAAGTTTTTATTAGGCGCCGATGTAAAAAATGAAAAAATTGCCATTCATGGCTGGTTAGAGACAACCGATATATGGGTGTATGATTTTATTAAAAAATATCTGGAAAAGGGCGTACAGCAAATATTTTGTACCGATGTAAGCAAGGATGGTAAGCTGGAAGGGCCGGCAACCGATTTATATAAAAACATTATTACCGAAT